>CAZAGL010000143.1:0-6154 GCA_964484435.1 uncultured Caulobacteraceae bacterium | reverse complement strand
CCTGGGAGACAGCGCCCAGCCGCGCCAGGCCGGGATGGCCGAGCCTGCCAACATGGCCGTGCTGAGCACAAGAAAGGGCCCAAGCGCGTGTTGCGGCTGCCAGGAGGCGGCACTGATCCCAAGCGCGCAGGCCAAAATCCCAAGCACCAGCCACAGCTTGATCATGATAAATGCATTTCGCCCATCTGGATAGCATTGCCGGATTCGGCTGCGTTTGCTTGCCCTTTGCGGAGGCCGCCCAGGGCTCTTTTCGCGCAGGGGATGCGCGCTCGTCTGATCAGCCCGGGATGGAAAGATGAATCTGCGTGACTCTCGATTGTAACCGACCCGTTGAAGAGAACAAAAGAGCGAGAACAAAAGAGGTCAATCGGCACGCTGGAAAATATAGAAACCCCCGCTTGGTGCGCCGCGGGGGCGGGGTGTTCATTTTGAAGGTTGTGGATTGCCTGTTGCGTCATCGGTGAAATCCGAGCCGGATTTCACTGGGCCTGATGCAATACCTAATTGGTTCTGCGCATTTTCGGGCACAAAACCGCGATGACACCTCTGTTGAAAATGCGTTGGATCCGGCTCGCGGACTTGGCTCATGCCCCATTTTGGTACCATCCGCATCAATTTTCGATGGCGGTTCAGTAGGAATGCTGATGTTGTTTGCCAACGGGAAGCTTATGCAAAATAATATTTTGCATAAAGCAAGAAAGCGGTTCATAATGGCTGCATTAAATCGATGGCTTGCAGATTCTCGTAATGCCAGTTCAGGAAGGACCCTACATGAACACCCCAGTCAGCGGCGCTGAGCCGTTGCTAGCCCAGACCACCAGCATTGTCACTGCATATGCTTCGACCAATCAGTTGACGGAAGACGGGCTGCTCAATCTTATCCGGCGCGTGCACCGTGAGCTGCAAACGGTTTCTGGAATCGCTGCTGCTGAACCCGTTGCCGAAGAAATCAAGGTGCTGGCGGCCCCGGTGCCCGCCGTTTCGATCAAAAAATCGATCACGCCGGATCATTTGATCTGCCTGGAAGACGGGGAAAAGGTCAAAGTGTTGAAGCGGTATCTGCGCAGCCGCTTCAACATGTCGCCGGAGCAATACCGCGAAAAGTGGAATTTGCCCAAAGACTATCCCATGAGCGCGCCGAATTATTCCGCCCACCGCTCGGAAATGGCCCGCCGCATCGGCCTTGGCCGCAAGCGCGTGGAGCCGGCCAGCGAGGGCAGTGTGGCCGCCAAGCGTGGGCGCAAGCCGGCCAGGCCCTGAACGGCCGCATCTAAATCCCGTTATAGGCGCAGCGCCTCCCCGATCGGGGAGGCGCTTTGCGTTGCGGCCGAGATCGACGGATCGCTATGCGTCGCGCTGGTCGGTGCGTGGAAGCATACCATCGCGATAGATCCAGCGCGTGATCTTGGTCGCCAGACCGACCATGAGGCGATCCTTGTCCTGATCATTGGCGCTGAGGCTGTCCCAGGGCACCAGGCTGGTGTGGATGCGCGCACGATTATTGCGCACCGTGCCAGGCTTCCAGCCATCGAGGAGCCGATCGGCCATCCATCTGGCGTGCTCGATCCGGCTGAGGGCTTGCGTCAAATCAGGATCGAACTGGGCATCATGCTGGCCCTTTTCGTCTCTGGCGGCGGGGCGATAGCCGCCATCCCAGAGCTTGATCGCCGCGTGATCGGCCACGGCGCGATTGGCATGGCGGTAGGTTTCGCCCAATTGCTCCCAGCCGCCGCGCGCGGCGCGATCCATGACGCGGGCAGAATCTGGCTTTTCGCCGTCTTGGATGAAAGCCTCAAAGGCCACATGGCAGAGCGCGGCCGCATAATCCAATTCCCCTTCCAGCAGGATTTGCGGCTCGGCGATTTGCTGGAATTGGCCGAAAGCGACCAGAAAGGGCGCGGCGGCCTCTCGGGCATTTCCCCGGCCATAGCGCTTGGAAAATTCGGAAAGCGTGGATTCGCGCACCAAGATCGGCATGGGGCGGATCGTTTCGCCCTCGAACACCCGCAGCAAGGCCAATGCCGCGATCAAATTGGCACTGTCATCACCCAGGCACACGCAAATGGCGGTGATCGGGCCGCGTTCTGCCTCGATGGCCGCGATGTGCTCCGCGCTCAAGTCTTGCGCCGTATCGGGCAGTGCATGAAACGAGATATCGGCGCGCCACACATCATGCGCCTGCGCCTGCGGGAAATGCGCGTCAAAGCGGGCTTTGCTGCGCGCGGCACTGGGGGCCAGCACGCTCACCTTTGGCGGGCCAAAATGCACGGACCACATGCGCGTCAGCACCCAAGCGGCCATCGCCTCATTGGTGGCGTCAAAGCCGATGAGCAAGACGTGGGGCGCGGGCTGTGCCTCCGCGGCGCAGCGATCCAGCAGTTTGGGCCCGACAATCTGCATGGCTTGACGCACGCCGAGTTCGGCGAATGAAAAGGGGCGCGTATCCACCCGCCCGCCTTTGGGTTTCGGCAGGCCGTTTTTCTTGCGGTTCTCCTCGTCACTCTGAAGCGTCTGGCGCAGATCGCGGGCCTCACGCCGCAGCAGGATCGAGGGCAAGTGCAAGTGCAAGATCAGCGGCGCGGCCCCCGATTTGCGCTTTTGCGCCACAACATGCTGGCAGGCGGCCTCGATGCGGAGATTCTCCGCTTCATCCGCTGTCATGGCGCTGACATGGCGGGCCAAGGCCGCGCGGGCAGAGATCAGCACCTGCGGCACGGAGGCATCGCCCTTGAGCACGATGATCTTCTGTTTTGCCAGGCTCAACAGGGTTTCCTCGGCGAGGTTGCGCCCGATCAGCACCGCCACATGGCCGGTCTTGGCGCAGCGCTGCGCCAAATGCAGGGCGGCCGGATCCTCCCCGGCGATGACGACATGGCCCGCGGCAAAGTGCAGATAAATGCGCGCGAGCGTGCCGAACACGGTTCCGGAAAACGCGAAGAAGACACCGACAAACGGCAAAAGCAGCCCGCCAAAGCGGGCGATTTCCAGCAGCCAGCCGTCCACCGAGGCGAATTCTTTTCCGGCCCCCAGCATGGTGAAGGTGGTGTAGAGGGCATCCATTGGGGCCTTGCCGGCGCTGTGCCAGCCAAGCCAGCCGCAGATGATCCAAGCGCCCAGCAGAAGCGCGAGGGCTAGGCCGCGCCAGGCCGGGGCGTTCGCGTGCGCTGCGCGTGTCGCGCTTGCCGCACGGCGGGCCCAGAAATTGCCGTAATGCTTTTTGGCCATCTTGCTTCCCCGATCCCATCCCGATTGGCGAAACTTTGCGCAACCAGGCCGGCGCGCGCAAGGGCAAGCAAACCGCGAAAACTGATCAGCGGGGCGATGGCGTGATTTGGGCCAGCACTTGTGGCTTTGGCAACAACACAAACAAGCGCGGATTATCGGCATTGAGCTTTTCGGCGGCCGCGCCGGCCTCGGTGCCGCTGCCCATGAAGACATCGCCGCGCAGCGGGCCGCGCCGGATGGCCCCGCCCGTATCCTGCGCGATCAGCAGGCGCGGGAAGAAGGCCAGGCCTTCGACCAAAGCGAAAATAGGGGCTCCATAAGGGTGGAAAGCCGGATCGACGGCAAGGGAGCCGCCGGCCGTCAACGGCACACCCGCCGCCCCGCGTGGCCCCGCCTCGGGATCGGCGATGGCCTCTTCGGTGAAGAAGACATAGCTGGGATCGGCATCCAGAACCGGGCGGACTTCCCCCGGATTGGCATCGAGATAGGCGCGAAACGCCGCCCATCCGCCGCCGCCATAGGCGGCCAGCCGGCCCTGATCGCGCGCAGCCCCCAGCGCGGAGCGCCATTTATAGCCATTTTGGGCGGCGAAGGCGGCGCGCACCTGCGAGCCATCGGGAAACACCAGCCGGCCCGAGCCCTGCACCTGCAGATTATAGACATCAGCCGGATTGGCCCAGGCGATAGAAGAATAGGCCGCGCGGGCGATGGCGGCCCGCTCGGGATAGGGAATGACCCGGCCATCGCGGATCTGCCCGGTCAGGCGGCGCGGGCCATCGCTCAGCGCCTCATTGCCGGTGATCTGCGCAAAGGCCGCGATATCGACCTGCACCATGTCCGTGGGCCGATAAAGCAAAGGCTCGGAAAAGCCCGGCTCGGGGCTGCGCCTCGCCTGGATGGCGGGCTCGTAATAGGCGGTGAGCTTGGCCTGGCCGTACTGGCTGATCACGCGTTGCGGCACGAAATTGGCCTGGAAAAAGCCGCGGGCATTTTCCGGGCCGGTGATCGCAGCGGCCGCGCAGGCACCGGCCCATTCGCCGATCGAACCGCCATAAGGCGCGCCATTGCGGGCGATGGGGGTTTGGGGCGCGAGTTTTGCCCAGGCCTCGCATTGGCGCTGGAAGGCGCGCAAAGCGGGGGCAAGCTCCGCGCCATCCCAGCCGGGCAATTGACCGAACTGCACGGGCTCCAGCTTCAGGCTTGGTGCCTGCGGCGCAGCTTGGCTTGGCGCAGCCGGCCCAGCCCGGTTCGGTGATTTGACTGGCGGCGGTGCCGTCACGCAGGCCGCCAAGCTGCCAAGCGCCAAAGCAGCCCAGACGAGGCGAAGAGGGGGCATAGCGCATCTCCCGGATGTTTCGCCTGCTGATCGCGCGCTTGGCCTTGGCGGTCAACCCGCTTTGCGCATGCGCTCGCGCCTCAACCGCCTTTGGCGAAGGCCAAAGTGAGCCGCAAACCGGCCACCAGCGCCAATGGGGCCTCGCGATCACCGCCGGGATGGAAGAGGATCTGCACATCGGGCTGGATGCTCAGCCAGGGGGTGAGCTGATCGGCATAGGTGATTTCGACGCCATATTCGCCCCGGCTGGGGGCCAGCCCGTCTTGCGCGGCCAAAAAGCGCGCGGCCGAAGAAATCGCCCCATAATGCACCCCGATGCCAAAGGCGGAATCCGCCCGGTTGGCGAAGGGGCGGGCCAAATGCAGGCCTGCCTGCGCGCCGCCGGCAAAGGGGGTGGTATCGGCATCGGACGCCCCGATGCGCGCGAAAGCCCGCAGCATCCGCACATCTTCGCGCGGGTGGTTGAGTTTCAACTCCGCCAACAGATAGACGCCCTGGGCCGGAGTGGTTTCGGGCTCATCTTCGCGCACCAACAGGCGCGGCTGCTTATTCGAATACCCCCAAAAGCCAATGGCGATCTTGCCGCGCTGCTCATCTTGGGCGCCAAGCTCCCCGATCAGCAACACGCCATCACTGAGAGTCTGATTCGAAATTATCCTGCATAAATTCATGATCTTGCGATGCGTCTGGTGATGAGCTGGACGGAGGCGATGAACAGCCACGCGGTTGCCGATGCGATGGTTTGCTCGAAGTCCTTGGCCAGACGTCGATTTCGGTTGAGCCAAGCCAGAGTGCGCTCGACGACCCAGCGGCGGGGGATGACTTCGAAGCCTTTGGCCGCATCGGATCGCTTGACGATCTGGACGGTCCACTTGCCGATACCGCGCAGTGCGCGCCGGAGTTTGTCTCCGGCATAGCCGCCGTCGGCGAACAGGTGGCGCAGCCACGGGAAGCGCGAGACGACGCCGGCGAGCACGAGCGGCGCTCCGTCGCGATCCTGGATGTCGGCAGTGTGGACCACGGCGTGGACCAGATGGCCTTCGGTATCGGTGAGGATGTGGCGCTTCCTGCCCGTGATCTTCTTGCCGGCATCATAGCCTCGTGGCCCGCCGGATTCCGTGGTTTTGACGCTCTGGCTGTCGATCACCCCGGCACTCGGACTTGCCTCGCGGCCTCCCGCTTCGCGCGATGCCATCAGTAGATAATGGTTCAGCGATTGCCACAACCCATTGTCGCGCCACAAATAGAACCAGCGCCGGACTGTCGAGACCGGCGGGAAGCATGGCGGCAGCATCCGCCACGGCAAGCCGCCGCGCAGCAGGAACAGGATCGCCTCGACAATCCGCCGCATCGGCCACTTGCGCGGTCGGCCGACTTGCGACGGCAGCGGGATGAACGGCTCCAAGACCGCCCATTCGGCATCGGTCAAATCGCTTGGCAAAGTCAGCCCGCTTCGCGCATGAAGGGTGCGAGTGGTATCGGTCCACATCGTTGAACTCCGGAAGTTTGTTGCAAAACCACCTGAATCAACGACTTGGGCAGCCGTCAAGCTAACCAGCTGATACCACTCAACTTAATTTCGGATCAGGCTCT
>CAZAGL010000142.1:0-6166 GCA_964484435.1 uncultured Caulobacteraceae bacterium | reverse complement strand
CAGGATGGTCTCGGTGCGGCGTTCGGCCTTGGCCAGGCCGTAAAAGCCGGCCTGCAATTCCAGGGCCTCCCAGGGCGTGAAAAAGGGATCCACGCTGATTTCTTGCGGCACGATGCCGATGGCCCCGCGGGCATCGCGCGCCTGGGTATCGATATCCATGCCCCAGATGCGGGCGCTGCCGCCGGTTTTGATCACCACGCCGCCCAGGATATTGATCAAGGTGGATTTGCCGGCCCCGTTGGGCCCCAAAAGCCCAAAAAACGCGCCGCGCGGAATGGCCAGATCGATGCCCTTGAGCGCCTGTTTGGCGGGGGTTTTCTTGCTGGCTTTATAGGTTTTTTCGAGGCCCCGGAGTTCGATGGCGAGATCGGGCTGTGCAAATTCTGGTGCGCGCATCAGGGGATCCGGTAGCTGCGCGTTGACGCGCTGGGGAGGCAGCCTCTACCTAAGGGAATCATCCAAGCGGTGCAACGCACATCGGGAGAAGAAACATGGCAAAGCCAGAAGGCCCAAATCTTCCGCCATCCGAGCGCGTGCTGGTGGATGCCCACCGCGTCCAGTGCGAGGGCGTGGGCGGGGCGCTGGGCCATCCGCGCGTTTATCTGGAAATGGGGCATGGCGATAGCGTGGAATGCCCCTATTGCGACAGGCTGTTCGTGCTGCGCGGCGGGGCGCAGGATTCCCCGCGCGCGCGGTGAGCATCGCCGCACCCGGCCCCCCTGCCGCGACCAGAAATTGGTGGCGGCTTTTGGCGATCATCGCTGGGCCGCTGGCTGCCTTGGCCGGCGCGATCTTGCCGCCCGCCTGGGGCCTTGGCATCGAGGCGCAGCGCGTGGCCGGCCTGGCCATCTGGATGGCGCTGTGGTGGGCCAGTGAGGCCGCGCCCATCGCCGCCACCTCGCTGCTGCCCTTGGTTTTTCTGCCGATTCTCGGCGTGGCCGATGAGCGCGCCGCCGCCGCCCCCTATGCCAATCCGATCGTGCTGTTTTTGCTGGGCGGGTTCATCATCGCTTTGGGCATCGAGCGCTGGGGCCTGCATGCGCGCGTGGCGTTTTCGATCGTCGCCCGCTTTGGCGCGCGCCCGCGGGCCATTTTGGCCGGCTTCATGCTGGCCGCGGCACTGATTTCCATGTGGATTTCCAATACCGCCACCGCCTTGATGCTGGCCCCGATCGCGTTGTCGCTGGCGCAGGCGGGCGGGGGCGGGGCGCGTTTTGCGCAGGCCCTGATGCTGGGCCTCGCTTGGGCCGCGACCATTGGCGGGCTGGCCACGCCCGTGGGCACGCCCACCAATTTGATCGCCATCGCCTGGCTGCAGGAAACCCATGGCGTGCGCATCGCGTTTTCCGACTGGCTGGCCATCGGCCTGCCGGCTTGTCTGGCCATTTTGCCGGCGGCCTGGCTGGCCGCGATCTGGGGGCTGGGGCGCGAAACCATGGCACAGGATGCGCACAGCCTGGCCAAACAGGCGGCCCGCGCGCTGGGGGTGATGGCCGCGCCGGAAATCCGGCTTTGCGCCATCTTCGCGCTGGTGGCTGGGGCCTGGGTGCTGGGCGAGCCGCTGCGCGCCTTGGGGCTGGGCATCACCGATATGGGCGTGGCCATTGCCGGGGCGCTGGCCATGCTCTTGGTGCCGGCCGGTGGCCAGGAAAATCGCTCGCTGCTGACATGGGAAGAAGCGGCCAAAGCCCCATGGGATGTGGTGCTGCTGTTCGGCGGCGGCCTCAGCCTGGCGGGAGCCATGCAATCTTCGGGGCTGGCGACATGGATGGGGCAAAGCCTCGCGGGATTTGCCCATGCCCCGCCCGTGCTGCTGGCGCTGCTGGTCACGGCCCTGGTGATCATCTTGACGGAATTCATGTCCAATGTGGCGGCCATCACGCTGCTTTTGCCGATTCTGGGCGCGCTGGCCCAAGGGGCCGGCCTCAATCCCATCGTGCTGATCGTGCCGGCCGCCATCGCCTCGTCGTGCGGCTTCATGATGCCGGCCGGCACCGGGCCGAACGCGGTGGCTTATGGCTCTGGCCTCGTGCCCATGCGGGCCATGATCGGGCGGGGCCTGTTCGTCAATTTCGCCTCGCTTTTGGTTATGACGTGGATCGGGCTGATGCTGGCCCCCTTGGTGCTCGGCTGATGGCCAAATCTGTGATCGGAAACGGATGACGCGGGCGCGGCGCGGCGATATGCATGCGCCATGTCGCAATCTGCACCGCGCCTTTATCTGATCGATGCCTCCGGCTATATCTTCCGGGCCTATCATGCGCTGCCGGCGCTGACGCGGGCCAGCGATGGCCTGCCTGTCGGGGCGCTGGCCGGCTATTGCAACATGCTGTTCAAATTCCTGGAAGAGATGAAGGGGGCCGATCGCCCCACCCATTTGGTGGCGGTGTTCGATCGCTCCGAGCGCACCTTCCGCAATGAGATGTTTGCCGGGTATAAAGCCCAGCGCCCGCCCGCCCCGGAAGATCTGGTGCCGCAATTCGCGCTCATCCGCGATGCCACCAGGGCGTTCAACGTGCCCTGCGTGGAATTGGAGGGCTTTGAGGCTGATGACATCATCGCCACCTATGCGCGCGCCGCCGCCCGGGATGGGGCGCGGGTGCGGATCGTTTCTTCCGATAAGGATCTGATGCAATTGGTCGAAGAGGGCCGCATCGAGCTGTTCGATCCGATGAAGAACAAGCCCATCAATGAGGCGCAGGTGCTGGAAAAATTCGGGGTGGCCCCCGATAAGGTCATCGAAGTGCAGGCTTTGATGGGCGATAGCGTCGATAATGTGCCGGGCTGCCCCGGGATCGGCCAGAAAACCGCGGCCGAGCTGATCGGCATCTATGGCAGCATCGAGACGCTGCTCGCCCGCCTGGACGAGATCAAGCAGCCCAAGCGGCGCGAGGCCTTGGTCCAGCATGCCGAGGCCATCCGCCTGTCCAAGGTGCTGGTGACGCTGAAGGATGATATCGAGCTGGAGCAGGGCTGGGCCGCCCATCATCTGCACGAGCCGGAACCAAGCACGCTGCTGGCCTTTCTCGATCTGATGGAGTTTCGCACGCTGGGCCGGCGCGTGCGCGAGTCGTTGGGCCTTGCGGCTCCGGCACATGGTGTCGCTGCCCCCGAAATGACGGATGCGCCCGCGCAGGATGGCGCTGGCGCGCCGCGCGTGCTGCGCGATCTTGGGGAATTGGCGGCTTTTGCGGCGCGGGCCGCCGAAGATGGCCGGTTGGGCTTTGCGGTCTTGACCAATGGGGCCGATGCGGCGCGGGCCCGCGCTATCGGCATCGGCTTGGCCAGCGGGCCAGGCGAGGCGGTGTATATCCCGCTGGGCCATCACAGCGTGCCGGGTGATTTGTTTGGCGGGGCCGGCGATGCTGGCGGCGGGCCGGCCGATAATGGCCCGGCCAATCTGGCCTTGGCCGGCGTTATGGAAGTGCTGAAGCCCATCCTGGAAGATGCGGCGGTGCTGAAAATCGGCTTCGATACCAAGCCGGCCCATGCCTGGCTGGCCGCTTTGGGCATCCGGCTGCGCGCGGTGGATGATGTGCAATTGCTAGCCTACACGCTGGGGGCGGGCCAGCATGCGCAGGATCGCGATCTGGTGTTCGAACGGGTTCTGGGCGTGAAGCCGATGGCCCTCAATGAGCTTGTCGGCACGGGCAAGGCCCGTATCGGCCTTGCGCAAATGCCCATCGAGGCGGGCGCACGCTATGCGGGGCAGGAGGCGCAATTGTGCCTGCGTGTGCGCCCCCGTTTGCATCAGGCCATGGCCGAAGCGCATCTGCGCACGGTGTATGAAACGCTGGATCGCCCGCTGCCGGCCATAGTCGGGGCCATGGAGGCGGCCGGGATCAAGGTGGATCTGCAGGAATTGTCGCGCCTGTCCGTCGACTTCGCCCAGCGCATGGCGGCCCTGGAGGCTCAGGCCATGGCCCTGGCCGGCCAGGAATTCAATATCGCTAGCCCCAAGCAATTGGGCGATATCCTGTTCGGGCAATTGGGCTTGCCCGGCGGGCGAAAAACCAAGACGGGGGCCTGGTCCACCGATGCGGAGATCCTGGAGGAAATCGCCGCGCGCGGCGAGGCGCTGCCCCGGGCCGTGCTGGATTGGCGCCAGCTTGCCAAGCTGCGTTCCACCTATACCGAAGCCCTGCGCGAGGCGGTCGATCCCGCCACCAATCGGGTGCACACCTCTTACCAATTGGCCGCCACCACCACGGGGCGCTTTTCCTCCTCCGAGCCCAATCTGCAAAACATCCCCATCCGCACCGAAGAAGGGCGGCGCATCCGCGAAGTGTTCATCGCGGAGCCGGGCAATCTTCTGATTTCAGCCGATTATTCGCAGATCGAGCTGCGCCTTCTGGCCATCGTCGCCGATATCCCCGAGCTCAAAAGGGCTTTCGCCGAGGGGGTGGATATCCATGCGCTGACGGCCTCCGAAATGTTCGGCGTGCCCATTGCCGGCATGCCCGCCGAGATCCGCCGCCAGGCCAAGGCCATCAATTTCGGCATCATTTACGGCATTTCGGCCTTTGGCCTGGCCCGCAATCTGGGCATCGGCCAGGGGGAGGCCAGCGCCTATATCAAGCGCTATTTCGAGCGTTTCCCCGGCATCCAGGCCTATATGGAGCGCACCAAGGCTTTCGCGCGCGCGCATGGCTATGTCACCACACTGTTTGGCCGCCGCTGCTGGACGCCGGCGGCGCAATCGAAAAACCCGCAAGAGCGCCAAGGCGGGGAGCGCCAGGCCATCAATGCCCCCCTCCAGGGGGCGGCGGCCGATATCATCAAGCGGGCCATGATCCGCCTGACGCCCGCTTTGCACGGCGCGGGCCTGCGCGCGCGCATGCTGTTGCAGGTGCATGACGAATTGGTGTTCGAAGCGCCCCAGGACGAGGCCGAGGCAAGCTGCGCCTTGATCAAGGAGATCATGGAAGGCGCGGCCGCGCCCGCCGCTTTGCTCGATGTGCCCCTGATCGTCGAGGCCAAGGCCGGCCGCACATGGGGCGCGGCGCACTGAACGCACGCCAGCTTACAGGTTGGCGGCGGCGTTCGTTTCGGTGCGCGAATAGGCCTCGGCGGCATCGAGCCTGGCCAGGAGATCGCTGCGCACGCTGGGAGAATCGCGCAAAATGGGGATCATCGCCTCGCCCGAGAGCAAGGCCTTGGCCGCATCCAAGGCCTGGCGGCAACACGAGCCCAAGGGCAAACCACGCCGGGCGATCAGCTCCAGCAGCGCGGCGGCGCGCACTTCCGGCGATGCCGCATGGCCGATTAGGGTTTCGATCAGGCGGCTGCGCCAGAGCAGGCGCATGCCATAGCGATCGAATTCATCGGCGATATCGATGCGATCGCGTGACAAAAGCGAGGAGGCGAGCACTTCGGCTTGCATCTGGGCCAAGGCCGCCAGGCGCTCCAGAAGAGGCTTTGAGGGCTCCATGACGCTGCGCTCGAACTCGCGATCGTATAAGGCCAGGCGCGTTTCGCGAGCCATGGTCATGGCCATGCTGCGGCGCATGGGCAGGCTGGGCAGGCCGAGGCTTTCGCCCAATTTGGCGGACGGGTTCGCCCCCACGCGCCCGATGGCCAACGGATTGGCACCTGCCTCGCCGGCAGCAGTGTGTGAAGGATCGGGCAAGGGCGCTTCCATGACAGCCTGCTTGCACCCGCACCGCCTAAGGTTAAATTACCAAATAGCGTGAATGGCGCATTTCCTATGTGCAGATGGGTGTTTATACTGCCCCGGGCAGGGCCCGATCATCCCGAATGGGCCGATCACACCCTGTTTTGGTGGCCATTTAGCCTGGACAAGGATGCCCATGCCCACGATTGCGCTGGTCGATGATGACGAAAACATCCTGGCCTCGCTCAAGATCTTTTTTGAGCAGGAAGGCTATCAGGTGCGGACCTATCATGATGGGGCCACGGCCCTGACGGCCATGAGCGAACAGCCCCCCGATGTGGCGGTTCTGGATATCAAGATGCCGCGCATGGATGGCATCGAATTGCTGCGCCGCCTGCGCCAGAGCGCCAATACGCCGGTGATTTTCCTCACATCCAAGGATGAGGAAATGGATGAGGTGGTCGGCTTTAATGTCGGGGCCGATGATTATATCACCAAGCCGTTTTCCCAGCGTTTGCTGGCCGAGCGGGTCAAGGCGGTGCTGCGCCGGGT
>CAZAGL010000141.1:0-6175 GCA_964484435.1 uncultured Caulobacteraceae bacterium | reverse complement strand
GCTTCCAGCGCAGTTCGGTCTGCAACGGCTTATCTTTGAGCAGGCGGCGAAACGCGCGTGGGCTCATGATCAGCGCCCAGATCTGCGCCAGCCAGCCGCGCGCCGCGGCCAAACGGCTCTCGGAGCATTGCAAGATCTCGGCGAAACGGCGCATCCAGGACATGGGCCCATTATGGAAGCGGTTTTTTCCAGGGCGGATAAGTGTGCGTTCCAGAACGGCAGGATGCTTGCGCATTTTCAACAAAACCGGGGCCAGATTGTGTTGGCGATGCTCAGGCCGTGCGCGCCAGCGGGGCCTTTGCCCCCGGGGCCTCTCCATGAGCATCTTGTTTTTGTTGAAAAACTTCTTGATTCGGTGAAAGCGGGCGGGCAAAACGCAGCGCCGCGGCGACCAATTGGCCGCGATCGACCGGCTTGACCAAATGCTCGCAGGCCCCAAGGCGCAGGGATTTGGCCCGCTCATCGGCCACCGAAACCACCAAAACCGGCATTTCGGCATGGGCATGTTGCTGGCGGATGGCCTCCAACACATGCCAACCGGATCGATCGGGCAATTGGATATCCAGGAAAACCAGGCTTGGGATATGCCGGCCAAGCGCCTTCAGGCCGGCCTCGGCGCTGGCGGCCACTTCCACGGCAAACCCCGCACTTTCCAGGGCGCGGCAGGTGATGTCCGTGAAATGTCCATCATCATCAATGAGCAGGGCGCTCAAGCGATCGCATTGCGCCTCGGCCATTTCCAGCTTGCCCAGTGCGGCCGGGGCCGATTGGCCGGCAAAAGCCGCCACGCGCAGGGTGAAGCAGGAACCCTGCTGTGGCGCGCTGGTGACATGGACATCCCCGCCCATCATCTGGGCCAGGCCGCGTGTCACCGTGAGGCCAAGACCCGTGCCGCCGAAGCGCCGGGTGATCGAGGCATCGGCCTGCTCAAACGGGCGGAACAGCCGCGCCACTTGCTCTTTCGACATGCCAATGCCGCTATCTTTTACTTCGAATATCAGCATGTCAATTTTATCGAACAATTCCTGGCGAACGATGATTTGCACTTCACCTCCCGGTGAAAATTTGATGGCATTGGACAGCAGATTGAGCAAACATTGCTTAATCCGGAAGACATCATTTCGCGCATGGGTGACATCATCGGCGATCTGCGCGCAGATCGTGACATTTCCGGCCCCGGCGGCGGGCGTAATCGTGCCGATGATCTCCTGGACCAAAGCGCGGACGTCGAAATCCACGTTCTCGGATTCGATGCGCCCGGCCTCGATTTTGGATAGATCCAAAATCTCATTGATGAGTTTCAGCAGATGCCGGCCAGACAGCAAGACGCGCGCGCTGTCGGCCGCGATGGCGTCATGGCCCTGCTCTTGCGCGTCTTCCCGGATGATTTCTCCATAGCCAATAATGGCATTGAGGGGCGTGCGCAATTCATGGCTCATATTGGCCAGGAATTGGGATTTGGCGATGTTGGCCGCCTCGGCTTCTGATTTCAGCTGGGATTGCTGCTCGGCGAGGATGCGCAATTGGGCCGTGCGGGCCTCTACCAAGTGTTCCAGGCGGGCCTGATCGGCTTGTTGCTGCTTTGCGCGCCTGCGCCAGTTCAGCAGGGACACATAGGCGATGGCCGCGGCGGCCAGCACCAGGAAGATCCGGATGGCGCGCATGCGCTTGGTGGTGACGACGCTGTGGCTGTTCTCAAATACGCTATTGGCGCGCCCGGCCCATAACAGCCATTTGCCGCGCGGATCCAGGCCGCTGACGGTCAAAACCTTGGAATATTTGAGATCCGGATCGGGTTCGCCGCGTTGCACCCATTGCGCGGAGGCGAGGCTCTGGCCCGCTTGCCCGCCATGCAAATGCGTGCCCTGGAAGGTATCGAGCAAGGCGAAATCGGCGCTGGGCAATAGCTTTTGCAACGCCGCGGTGCGGATGATGGCGGCGATTACGCCCTTCAGCGTGCCGTTTTCACCGTAAAACGGGACGGAAAGGATGATCCCGGATCGATCGGCATCCTGGCCGGAGAAGATAAACTCGCTGTTGTCGCAAGTGATGACTTCCTCGGACGAAATCATCGGGAAAGAAAAATCAGAAAATTTGGATGTATTTGGATAGTTTTGCTTCAACCAATCCAATTGTCTTTGCAAAGCTTGGTATTCAAATATCTCGACTTCCGGTGCCTCCACGTGATCTGCGTGCATTTCCGGGAATTTGGATTTGAACTTCAGGCCGGCATTGACGATCAGCTCATCGAAGGCAAGAATCGGTTCTTCGGGTTTTTTCGTTACGGGGTCGATGCGGTTTGGTTGAAATCCAGCGGGGACAATGTAAACTTCCGAGACATCAACGCTCAGCTTCAAATTGTTGTACAATTGCTGGATGGTCGCGCGCGAATCCGCGCTCAAATTCTCGCCATGGCGGGAAATGCGCCGCACGCTGGGCAGCAAGGCAATTGTGCGCAAATCTCCATGGACATCATTGAGCGCACTTTCCAGCGTGTTGCGAACGGAAAGGCTCTCTTGCGCGCCGTTGTTCTGGTAGGATTCCAATGCCTGGCGATATTCGTCATTGGAGCGCAGCGCGAATAGGGTGATCAAGGTGGTGCCCGCCAGGAAAATGGCCGGCACGGCACTCTTGCTCACGGCTTGGCGCAAGTGATGTTGCAAGGCCGTGGAAGCCCGCGGAATGGAAGAAAAGATATTCATGATCCCATTTCGTGGTGGTCACGGGCTGAAGAAACATTATCCCTTCTGCGTGTTAACATTATCTTGTGGCCTCAAACGGGCGCTGTAGGGGTCGATGTGACTGGCATCATATCGCCGCAAGGCCAGCACGCGCCAGGCATGGGCACGGCCAGTCGGTGCGGTTTCGTTCACGCATTCGAGGGGCCGAACGGGGGCTCATTGGCCCAAGGATCGGGGTGATCGCACCGATTTTTACACATTGCGCGCTGGCCCATCCGTGGCCATACTCGCCTCAACTGGAGCGTGCGATGCGTAACGAGCGTTTGGTAAATGCCATCGACAAATGCCTAAGCCAGCGGATTCGCCAGCGCCTCTTGTCGCTTTTCGGTTCGATCGGCGATGTTTCTGCGCGACAGAGCCTTCTGGACTTGGCGCAAGCATTCGCCGCTGCGCACGGCAAGGGGGGGCCTTATCCGCGCATTTGACGGGCTTTGGAAGGTTGGCGTTTGCGAAGGGTACGATTTCGGGATTAAATCTTGCCATGCAGTCCGCGCTCGATCGCCCACTCGAGACTTATGTGTTTGAACAGATCGAACGCGCCAATGGGTGTCGTTCCGAGGCGGAACTTTGCAACGTTTTCGCGGGGGCGTTCGAGTATTTTGGTTTCGGCCACTTTTTGGTTTCGGAGGCAACGCGCCCCGATGGGCGCCTGTCCGGAACGCACCAGTTTGGGCGCATCCATGCCGACTGGCGCAGCCATTACGATGCCCGCGGCCATATTCGCCGCGATGCCATGATCCCGCGCGTCTTGGCGGCGCTCGATCCGTTCACCTGGCTGGAAACCGCGCGATCGCCGCTTGATCAGCCTGGCCGATTGGTCCTTGACGAGGCGCGAGAATTTCGTCTGCACGACGGCTTTGTGTTGCCGATGCATTATCCGGATGGCTCGGCCTGCGGCGTCATGCTGATCGGTGAAACCGAAGCGCGCCTTGAGGGGCATCGCCGGGCTGCGGTACAGATCCTGTCTTATTATTTTGCCACATTGGGGCGGCGCCTCCAAACAGAAGCCCGCGAGCCGGATTGTGGCATGGTGACGCGGCCTGTCCATTTGACCCCGCGCCAGCGCGAATGCCTGCAATGGGTGCGTGCTGGAAAAACCGATTGGGAAATCTCCGTCATCCTTGGCCTGTCCGAGGATACGGTGAGCGAACATATCGATGCCGCGCGCAAGCGCCTGGGCGCACGCACACGTGTGCAGGCTGTCATTGAAGCGATCGCGCTTAAGCTCATTTCGCTGTAGGGGCGATCCCCCCTTGAGGGGGGATGCCTTTCGCATTTCATTTGCCGTTCTCTATCGCGCAGGAGGATCTCTCATGCGCGTCCATGTCGTCACGGCCCATAATCGCCAAATCTATTCCGATGAAATCGAAGCGATGCATCGCCATCGTCATGATCTCTTTGTGGATCAGATGGGATGGCGCGCGCTGGAGAGCCCGGACGGCCTCGACATCGATGAGTTCGACAACGAGCACGCGACGTATTTGATCGCCATCGATTCACGAGATCGGGTGGTCGGTTCGGGGCGCCTGATGCCGAGCTGGCGCCCGCATATGCTCAAAAACCTGTTTCCGGAATACAGCGCTGGGCCCGTTCCCGTCGGCCCCGATATTTGGGAATGGACACGCCATGCCGGTGGCGGCCGAGGCTTCACGCGCCACGAAAATCTCCAGATCCAGTATGCGCTGAACCTGGCTGTGCTGGAATTTGCCGCCTCACGGGGCATCGAGGCCTATACGGGCATCCTTGAAACGCGGATCTTGGCATTTGCCGGCGAACTTGGTTGGCGCTCTCAGCCGCTCGGCTTGCCCCGCAATTACGGCGAGGGCACCGCCGTGGCTTTGTTCAATCCGATTTGGCCGGGCCAGCTTGCGCATTTGCGCCGCCTCGCGCGCCGCCAAGAGCCCATTCTGATCGAGATGCCGGCTTGGGCTTCGCGCGATTACGGGCGCTTGGCCCGCCGCACCATCGAGCTGGCGATGACCTTGTCCACACCCAATCTTGCGCGTGCCATCGGTTCGCTGGAATCGATCGCCGCAGAGCCGGGAGCTTCTGCGCCATGAGCGGTTGTGCCGAGCTTGCATTGGAGGGCGTTCCGAGGCTGCGCAATGGCCAAGCGAGCACGATCGCCCAGACCCTGCGTCAGGCCGGGTGCGCCATCGTGGAGCAGGCGCTGGATGCACGCCTGATCGCGGCCTTGCATGACGAACTCGCGCCCTGGTTTGATAAAACCCCGAAAGGCGAAGGCGCGTTCTTCGGAAAGCAGACGAGGCGCTTCGGGGCCGTGTTTGCCAAAGCCCCCGCGGCCGCCCAGCTCGCGTTGGCCCCGGAGATTCTCGCCGCGATCGAAGACGTGCTGCTCAATCAGCCGCAAGCCGCCGGAACCGATTGCATCCAGCTTCATCTCACGCAAGCCATCGAAATTGGCCCCGGGGAGGGCAGTCAGCTGCTCCACCGCGACGATGATATGTTCCCCTTCCCCAAGCCTTGCGAAGTGATGGTCAATGTCATGTGGCCGCTTGGCGAATTCACCCCCGAAAATGGCGCGACGCGGCTCGCGCCCGCCAGCCAAAACTGGCCGCGCCAGCCGGTCTATCTCACCGATCAGGGTGTGTTCGATGCCCTTGGCGGGCCAGGCGATGCCATTGTCTGGCTGGGATCGCTCGTGCATGGCGGGGGTGCCAATCGCTCTTTGGCGGCGCGCCGGGGCCTGGTGATCAGCTACAGCCTGGGCTGGTTGGCTCAGGCCGAGAAACTGCTGCTGTCGATTCCGCCCGATATCGCGCGGCAGCTGCCCGAGCGCTTGCAGCGTCTGATCGGCTATCAGGTGCATCGCCCCAATTTAGGCTGGGTCGAGGGGCGCGATCCCAAGCAATGGCTTGACGGCCAGACCGGCCCTGTCGCTGCCGCCGCGGACAATCTCACCCCGGACCAGACTGTGATGCTGAAGGCCGTGATGGGCGCGCTTGAGCATTCCGCGCAAGATCTCGGGGGCGATAATGTGCACGAAAATCTCCTGGGGCATTTGGGGATTGGATCGAGCGCAATCAAACGGGGTGCGGATCTCGCCGGCGACGCAACGGGGAGGGCGTGATGGACAGGGTCAATTTGGTCGTTCCGGGCGAGATCGCCGCAGAGCCGCTGGCCGCCGAACACCTACCCGATTTGATCCAAGAATTGATCAAGCTCGCGCAGGCCGATGGTGGGGTGCACGACATTTCCGTTATCGAACTCATGGAGGCGCTCGAAATCGCCTGGCTCGCCGCCGAACGCCTGCGTATCGAGCGGCAAGACGCCGCGATGGCGCGGCACATCAAGCATTAACGGGCTGTTGCCTCTCAAGGTGTTGATGAAATGCCGCCCCGGCAGGGGGTTCTTCGCGGTGAGCGGCCCGAGACATAGGTGACGTTTTGTACCGGACACATGGGTAACGCTTT
>CAZAGL010000140.1:0-6239 GCA_964484435.1 uncultured Caulobacteraceae bacterium | reverse complement strand
GTCCATGAACGCGCCGCCCCCGGTGGCCAGCACATGCAAAGGCTGGCGCAGCAGGCGGGCCAGCACCTGGCGCTCCCCGCGGCGAAATTCCGCCTCGCCCCGTTCGGCGAAGATATCGCTGACAGAGCGCCCCGCCGCGATCTCGATCTCGTGATCAGCATCGCGAAACGGCAAATTCAACACATTGGCCAGCCGCTTGCCGATGGCGCTCTTGCCCGCGCCCATGAGACCGACCAGAGCGATGGTGCGCGTTGGGCGCATGCGCGCGGCCAAGGCGCTAACGGCCAGCGTGCAATGCGTGCCTTCACGCGCTTCGCTTTCGCTTACCGCCTCGGCTGGCATGGAAAAATTCACTCCTTGGGCTAACCATTCGACTTTGCGTCTGGAACCTGCCCCATTTTGCGGTCTATTCTCGCCAGCCGCAACACGATAAGGATAGGTCATGGCGCGTAGGCGCAGAAAATCGGGCTTCAGCAGCTCAAACCGCGGCGGCCGGCTTGGCCTTGCGCTGCCCATCGCGGCGGGCATCGCCTTGATCGGTGGCATCGCCTATCTTGTCCATGTCAGCGATTCCGATACCCCCAAACGGCAAGAAACCCGGATTGAGCTTCCGAATGCTTTCAAATAGATGCGAGCGGGCATGGCTGGCGCTTGCCGTTTCGGCAGCCAGCACATCCTGGCTGGCTGTGCCCGTGGCGCAGGCCAGGCCCCAAGCCTTGGTGCCGGCCAATATCGAAACCAGCCAGCTCAGGCCGCTATCGGCCTGGGAAATCGGCGTGCCAGAGCCCGGTGCGATCGCCTTGCCGGCCAGCTTATGGGCGGGCAGCAGCACGGCCAGCCTGACCGAAGCCCTGGCGCAAACCCCCGCTGAGTTTGCCTCCCCCGCGGCGCGGCGGGTGGCGCTTGGCGCTTTGCTTTCCGCCTCCGCGCCTTCGGAGGCCGGCAGCTTCAAGGCCCTGCTGGAGCGCTATGAGGCCATCGGGCGCCTTGGCGCGGCCAATGCGCTGGCCGATATGGTCCGGCTGTCTTCGCAGGCCCGCAACGAGCCGAATCTGGCGGTATTTGCCGCGCAGGCCGAATTGGCGCTGCAGCGCCCGGCTCTGGCCTGCCAGCGGACGCGCGAGGCCCCGCCCAGCCTGCCCAGTCTTTTGAAGCTGCGCGCCTTTTGCCTGGCCATCGCCGGCGATGCCCTTGGGGCCAGCGTGGCCCTGGATGTGGCCCGAAACGCCAATGCGGGGGACAAGTTTTTTTACGCAGCTTTGCCCCTGCTCAATGCCCCGGGCAATGGCCCGCTGGCGCGCTATGATTCCACCTTGAATGCGGCGATCTCGCTGGGCGCGAATCTGCGCCCGCCGCCCCAGCCATTGGCCGATGCCTCCAATTTGGCGCTGATCCATTTGGCCAGCTCTGCGCTCGCCAAGCCGCCTTTGCGGGCCCAGGCGCTGTTTTCCGTGCTGGCGCGCGCTTTGATGGAGCCGGCCGCGGCGCGTGCGGCCGCCCTCGATTGCCTGAAGGCCTGGCCAGCGGGCAAGGCCGCCCCCGCTTTGCCGGCCTGGCTGCGCTTGCTGCGCGAGGTGGAAGCCGAAGCGAGCCCGGCCATGCGGGCCGCCAAGATCGCCGATGCGCTGGCACGAGCTTCCAGCCCCGCCGAGCGCTTGGCCTTGGCCCGGCTGTTCTTGCCGGAAATCCTCGCCGGGCCCCAAAGCGGGCCGGTGCCGGCCAATGGGTTGCGGCTGGCGCGCTCCGCGCTGGTGCTGGGCGAAATGGTGGCCGCGCAGCGCTGGCGCGCGGCCCTGGGCAGCGAAACCAGCGCCTCCTCTTTGGCCAGCCTCGATGCCGCTTTGGCCATCGCCAGCGGCGGCGATGCCGTGGCCGCCGCCCGCCAACGCCTGGGGGCCAGCGCCGGGGACGTCAATCGCGCGGCGCGCGATGTCGGCTTTTTGGGCATGCTGAGCCCCTTGCCACCGGATTTGCTTCCCCTCGCGCCCCTGGCCAGCGCCGCCTCCGGCTCCGGCGATAGCCCGGCCATGGCCGCTTTGCTGGCCAGCGCCGATCGCCTTGCCATGGGCGAAACCGCGCTGCGCGCCGCAACTTTGCTCAAGGGCGGCACCAGCGCTCTGGACAATGCCAGCCTTGCCCGCCTGGTGCAGGCCCTCAAGAAAACCGGGCAGGAGCCGGCCGCCCGCGCCATCCTCGTTGAGGCCATTCTGGGATGAATGACGAGGCGCTGATCGAGCGCTTTTTGGAGCATCTCTCCGCCGAGCGCGGCGCGCGCGCCAATACGCTCGAGGCCTATGCGCGCGATCTCGATGATGCGCGCCGGGCCCTAAAGGGCGTGCAATCGGGCTTGAGCCAGGCCGGCCCAAACGATCTGGAGGCCTATGCCGCGGGCCTTGCAAGGCGTGGCCTGGCGGCCAGCACGGCGCGCCGGCGCCTATCCGCGCTTCGGCAGTTTTATCATTTCCTGCTCGGTGAGGGCCTGCGCGCGGATAATCCATCCGCCCATCTGGTGAGCCCGCGTTTGCCGCGCAGCCTGCCCAAAAGCCTGAATGCCGTGGAGGCCGAACAGCTGCTGGCCGCCGCCGGCCAGCATGGCGCGCCGGCGCAATCGCCTTTGGCCTTGCGCAATACGGCCTTGCTGGAATTGCTCTACGGCACGGGCCTGCGCGTTTCGGAATTGGTGTCTTTGCCGCTGAAAGCCCTGCCGCGCCCCGGCGTGCGCCATATGATCATCAGCGGCAAAGGCGGGCGCGAGCGGCTGATTGCGCTCGGCCTGCCGGCTCTCGCCGCGATCGAGGCCTATCTCCTTGTGCGGGCCCAGTTTTTGCCGCCCTTGACGAGTGCCTCCTATCCGGTCGCGCAAAAATGGCTGTTTCCCAGCGCCGCGTCGGCCGATGGCAAGCTGACGCGCCGCAGAATTGGCCAGATCGTCGAGCGCGCCGCTTTGCAAGCCGGGCTCGATCCTGGCACGATCAGCCCGCACGTGCTGCGCCACGCCTTCGCCACCCATCTGGTCGAGGGCGGGGCCGATCTGCGCAGCGTGCAGATGCTTTTGGGCCATGCTGATATTTCTACGACGCAGATCTATACGCATGTCGCCAATGGGCGCCTGCGCGGTATCGTGGAAGCGGCCCATCCCCTGGCCAAGCCCTGGCCCGAAACGACGCGCAAGCCCCGGAAAAGTTAAGTCGTATCGTAATTTGAGCCGAATGAAATCGGATTCTATGGACAAAGTTATCCTGGCGGGACTGGCCCAGTAATTTCTGGCTCTTTATTGTGCCGTTCGGAACATCTGCGCATCAGGCCCGGCAATATGCCTTATGACGCGTGCAGGGGAATGGCCGAATAATCATGCGTTCGTTCTGCTTTCGATAAATCGTAGGCGGCCTGCAGATTCAACCAAAAGAGGGCGTTCGTGCCAAAATATCGCCCGAGCCGGATCGCCGTATCGGCAGTAACATCGCGGCGGCCACGTGCGATCTCAGTAAGCCGATTTGCGGGCACCCCGATCAAAGCCCCGAGCGCGCGGGCACTCAAGCGCAGCGGGATCATGAATTCTTCCCGCAACACTTCTCCAGGATGCGTCGTCAAGCGACCCATTGCAGCCTCCTTAGTGGTAATCGACAATCGCGACATCGGTGGGGCCCTCGGATGTCCAGCGGAAGCAAACGCGCCATTGGGCATTGATGCGGATGCTCCATTGGCCGACACGATCACCCCTTAACGCTTCGAGCCGATTTCCCGGTGGCGAACGAAGATCCTCAAGTCTAGTCGCGGCATGTACCATATCGAGTTTGCGCGCCGCCACGGTATCAAAGGATCGCCAACGCGCAGGGCAAACACCATCCCGGAAGAAATGCTCCGTAGAACGATCCGCGAAGCCAACAATCATTGATCAATCGTGCGATACGTCTTGCGTATTGTCAAGCCGCGATCCGAACTCGGTGCAGATTGGGCGCTGCTTGCCGGCAAGCCGGGTTCCTGCTGCTCGGCTAATACGCGAACAGCTTTTGATCCCGCTCCAGCCGGCGCTGGGCCTGCTCGGTCAGGCGCTCGACCAGCTCGGGAAAGCCCTCATCGCGAGCCGCGCCGGCCGGATCGAGATTGTGCTCTTCCAGCAGCACGCGCAGCGCCGCCTCATCATAGACGCCGGAAAGCAATTCGCCGCGCAGGCCGTCCACGCCCTCGCGCCGGGCGAAGGCGATGGGATTGAGCAAGGGCTTGGGCGGGCAGGAAATCGGGGGCTTGGCAGCGGCCTGGTTGGGCGCGGGCACCGGCCTCGGCGGGCCGGCCATGGGGCGCGGGGGCCCAATCCGCGGGCGATATTCCCGCAGCGCCGCTTCCAATTCCCCAGCGAATGCCGGATTGCGGGCCACTTCGCAGCGGATGGCGCGGAATAGCCGCTCCAGCGTGCGGTTCAAGCTCATGCCGCGAGCACCATGTCCAGCTTGCCCAGAAATTCCTCGCCCAGCGCGGTGACCACGGGCGTCGCCGCCCCGTATTTTTGATCGAAGGTTCGCACCGTCTCGGACCATTCGGCAGCCCTCGCGATATCCACAAGCTGAGGTATCCGCACCTTAAACAATGAGTCGCCCAGCCCGTCAGCCATGACTTCCAGCTCGCTGCGATGCAGTGAAAAGCTTTCGTCTACCTTGGTGGCCAAAACCATCAGCTTGGCCTGGCCGCCGCGGCGCTCTTCGATGAGGCGCAAAGCGCGCCGCCGGAAGGCGATCAGGCCCAGGCGCGAAACATAATCGGGGATGGTGGGCACCAGAATGGCATCGGCCGCCATCAAGGCCGCCTCCGCGAACAGGGAAATCCCAGGCGGGCAATCCACCACCACGAAATCATACAGCGAGGAGATGGATTTCAAGCCGTTGGTGAAGCGCTCATTGATCCATTTCTGGATGGCATCGATATGATAGCCCTTTTTGACAAATTGCTCGATGAGATCGCGCTCGACAAAGCGAAATTCCGGGGCCGATGCGGCGATGGCGAAATCGGGCTTGCCCTTCAAATCGCTGACACCGCGCTCGATCAGGCTTTTGAACGGCTTGGGCTTGAGATTGAGGGCATAGGCCTCGAAATAGAAATCGAGCGTCCGCTCTTCTTCGCGCAGGCGGCCCCAGCGATCGGCCCCGGCGGCCATGATCGAGGCATTGGTCTGCGGATCCAGATCGATCAGCAGCACCCGGCGGCGATGATGGATGGCGAGCGTTTCGCACAGCGAAACCGCCGTGGTGGATTTGCCGACGCCGCCCTTCATATTGATGATGGAGATCACCTGCGCGCCCATGGCCGCTGCCCTTCTCTTCTGGAAGTGAGCGCGCACCCTCGCGGGGCAGGGTTTCAGAAGGGTTAAGGCAAAGCGACACGCCCGTCTGCGTCTACGTCCTGCCCCTGGAATTGCGTAGCCACGAGCATTGGCATCCGGCCTCACCCCGATCCGCCCTCCTTGGTCGGCCCAGCGGGCCGAGCCAAGGATCCAGATCTTTTGCAAGCGCATTACCGGACGCCCCTGGATCCCCGGCTTCGGCTGCGCCGAACCAGGGATGAGGCAAAACCTATCCGCCCGGCAAAACAGCGCTTCCATAATGGGCCATGGACTGGATGCGCCGTTTCGCCGAGATTTTGGAGACAGCCGAGAGCCGTTTGGCCGCGGCGCGCGGCTGGTTGGCCGATGCCTGGGCGCGCATCAGTAGCCCCCATGCCTTTCGCCGCCTGCTTGATAGCAAACCCATGCAGACCGAATTGCGCTGGAAGCTGCGTTTGACCGAGGCGCTGCTGCGCCTGGCCATCACCCAGCGGGCCAATGCGATCATCCCCCCGCCAATGGCACCCACGCGGCCTAATTTGCGCCGCCTGCCGGGCGGGATCTTCTTGCCGACCGATCCGTTCGGCCCGCCTTATGTTGCCCGGTTTCGCCTCAGCGCCCAGCCCAGCCGCTGGGCCATCCAGCCGCCGGTTTCGGCGCCCGAAACCCGCAAGCCCCAGCATGCCGCCGCCTTGCTCCACCGGCTCTTGGCCTGCCAAGATGGCCTCGATCGCTTTGAAAAGCTGGCCTGGCTCGAGGCCAAGCGAAAACGGCAGATTGGGGGGATAACGCACGGTTTTTTAGAGGCTCTATCCCCTCCGTCCTCCTTGGTCGGCCCAGCGGACCGAGCCAAGGATCCAGACCTTTTCCAAGCGCATCACCGCACGCCCCTCGATCCCCGGCTTCGGCTTCGCCGAGCCGGGGA
>CAZAGL010000139.1:0-6284 GCA_964484435.1 uncultured Caulobacteraceae bacterium | reverse complement strand
GGCATGCGGGCGCAGGCCAGGGGAATCCAATTCCAGCCGCACGCGCGCGCCGGGGCGCACCCGGCTGACATCGTCAAAGGGCAGCAGCAATGCCTTCCCGCCTGAAAAGCCAACGATTTCGCAGCGCGCCTCGGGATGGCCGCTGATGATGGCGCGCGCGCCGAGGGCCAAAGCATGTTCTGGCCCGGTGATTTCGATCAACAGGCCATTCACGCCCGAAACTTTTCCCTCGAAGCGGCGGGCGTCGAAACTGGCGAGCCGTTCGGTGGCGAGGGCGAGAGGGCGCATGTCCTTGCCTGGCGCGCGCCGCCTTAACGCAAGGTTACGCTTTGGGTTTTTGCGAGGATGCGGGCTGGGCTTGCGCCGCCCAGGCCCCCAGCAGAACCATGGCCCCGCCCAAAAAGCCCAAAGGCGCGATGGCCTCGCCAAACAGCTTCCAGCCCAAGGCGGTGCTCACCACCGGCTGGATCAGAATCACCACGCTGGTGATGGCCACGGGCAGGCGGCCGAGGCCAAAGGCGATGCCGCCTTGGCCGGCCACATGCACCAGCCCACCCAAAGCCAAGAGGATGCCCCAGCCGGCCCAATCGGCCGGCACCAGGCTTTCGCGGGACAGCAGCGCGATCGGCAGGGCCAGTGCCGCCCCGGCGATCGTCGACCAGGTCATGGCCGTCAGCACGCCGACATGCGCGCGCGCCCGGCGGATGGCCAGCATATAGGCCGCATACCAAATGGTCGTGACCAGGGCCAAGCCATCCCCAAGCGCGCTGGCCTGGCCGCCCGCTGGGCGCGATGCCGCCAGCAGCAAGGCCCCGGTCATGGCCATGCCCGCCCCGATCAGCCAGGCTGAGCTGACCCGTTCACGAAATACCAGCCAGCCACCCAGCCCCGCTGCCACCGGCGTGAGATTGGCCAGCAAGGTGGCATTGACCACGCTGGTCAGCTTGATCGCGCCGTGCCAGCAGGCCAGATCCAGCGCAAAGAACAACCCGGCCAGCAACAGCGTGCGGCGCACCTGCCCCAAAGCCGGCCTGGCCGCCTTGGGGGCCGCCACCGAAAGCGTGCCAAGCACGGCCGCGCCGATGGCCAGGCGCCAAAAGGCCGTGGCCTGCGGCCCCAATTCCGAAACGCGCACCAGGATCGGCGCAAAAGCGATGAGGATTGCCCCGCCAAATGTCGCCACCAAAGCCCAAGCCCGCTGCACCTTACCCTCCCTTCGCGCCGATTATGGTTAAACCTTTGGGGGGCGCGTTAACCCCTCATAGAGGAAAAACTCATCGTGCGCGGCGCTTTGTGGATTGACCGCGCCTTCCGCTCGGAACACTATATGTAGGTCAGATGACACCAAATGCCCCCAGCATCTGGGGTCTACCGGGTTTTGAAGGGTTCGGACGATGGGCGCGGTGAAAGTGAACGAAGCGTATGCAACCAGCCGGCCGGCGCAGGCGCGCCGCGGCAAGCCCAAGCCCGTCACCAAGCATTTGGGCGTGGTGCGCACGGTGATCACCGATCCCAGCCGCGATGCGCTGCTCACCGATTTCGGCAAAACCACGCTGGAGGATCGCTATCTCCTGCCCGGAGAATCCTTTCAAGATATGTTCGCCCGCGTGGCCGTGGCCTATGCCGATGACATCGATCACGCCCAGCGCATTTATGACTACATTTCCAGGCTGTGGTTCATGCCGGCCACGCCCGTTTTGTCCAATGGCGGGGCCGAACGCGGCCTGCCCATTTCCTGCTTCTTGAACGCCGTCGGCGATTCGCTCGATGACATCGTCACCGCCTGGAATGAGAATGTGTGGCTCGCCTCCAATGGCGGCGGCATCGGCACCTATTGGGGCGGCGTGCGCTCGATCGGCGAGAAGGTGGGCCAAAATGGCCAAACCAGCGGCATCATCCCCTTCATCCGGGTGATGGACAGCCTGACCCTGGCCATCAGCCAGGGCTCTTTGCGGCGCGGCTCGGCGGCGGTGTATCTCGATGTGCATCATCCCGAGATCGAGGAATTCCTGGCCATCCGCAAGCCTTCGGGCGATTTCAATCGCAAGAGCCTCAATCTGCATCATGGCATCAGCATCAGCGACGAATTCATGGAATGCGTGCGCGATGGCCTGCCCTTTGCCCTGCGCAGCCCCAAGACCGGCGAGCCGCTGAAGCATGTCGATGCCCGCGGCCTGTGGCAGAATATCCTTGAGCTGCGCCTGCAAACCGGCGAGCCCTATATCATCTTTTCCGATACCGTGAACGCGCAAATGCCCACGCACCAAAAGCGCCTGGGCCTCAAGGTGCGCCAATCCAATCTGTGTTCGGAAATCATGCTGCATACGGGCCTCGATCATCTGGGCCGCGATCGCACCGCGGTGTGCTGCCTGTCTTCGCTCAATGCCGAAAAATTCCTGGAATGGGAAAAGGATGAGCAATTCCTGGAAGATGTGTTCCGCTTCCTCGACAACATCATCACCGATTTCATCGAGCGCGCGCCCAGCGAGATGGAGCGCGCCAAATATTCCGCCTACCGGGAGCGCTCGGTTGGGCTTGGCCTCATGGGCTTCCATTCCTTTTTGCAGGGCCAAGGCGTGCCGCTGGAATCGGCCATGGCCAAAAGCTGGAATTTGAAGATTTTCAAAACCATCCGGCGCGGGGCCGATCGCGCCTCCGTCAAACTGGCACAAGAGCGCGGGGCCTGCCCCGATGCCGCCGAGGCCAATATCATGGCCAGATTCTCGCACAAACTGGCCATCGCCCCAACGGCCTCGATCTCGATCATTTGCGGCGGCACTTCGGCCGGGATCGAGCCCATTCCCGCCAATATCTATACCCACAAAACGCTCTCGGGCTCCTTCTCGGTGAAAAACCCCTATCTGGAGCGCCTGCTGCAGGAAAAAGGGCAAGACAACGAAGCGGTCTGGGATTCCATTCTGCAGCATGAAGGCTCGGTCCAGCATCTCGATTGCCTCGATGAATTCGAGAAGGCGGTTTACAAGACCGCCTTTGAGCTGGATCAGCGCTGGATCATCGAATTGGCCGCCGATCGCACCCCGTTCATCTGCCAATCCCAATCGCTGAACGTGTTCCTGCCCGGCGATGTCAACAAATGGGATTTGCACATGCTGCACTATTCGGCATGGGAAAAGGGCGTGAAAAGCCTGTATTATTGCCGCTCCAAAAGCGTGCAGCGCGCCGCCTTCGCGGGCGAAGCCATGCCGGCCGATGCCGCAGACAGCGTGGCCGCGCCGCCCAGCAAAACCGATTATGAGGAATGCCTGGCCTGCCAATGAGCCGGATGGGCAGGCTGTGCGCCGCCTTCGGCATGATGGAAATCCTGAAGGCTCATTCGAGTTGTGCGTCCTCCCCGGTTCGGCGTAGCCGAAGCCGGGGATCCAGGGGTGCCCGATGATGCGCCTGCAAACGGCCTGGATCCTTGGCTCGCCCCGCTGGGCCGACCAAGGAAAACGGGGTTGAGGATGCCACCGGCTCTTTCGCATTTTCTCTCGTTTCCAGCGAAAATTTCCACACCAAGGCGGGCCAAGCCATGCTAAAAGCCCCCATGATCTCTTCGCTGTTCGATTTGCCCCGCCCCACTTTGCCGATCATCGGCGAGACGGTGGCCTTTCCCGTGCGCCGCATCTTCTGCGTCGGGCGCAATTACGCCGCCCATGCGCGCGAAATGGGCGGGGATCCAACGATCGAGGCCCCCATCTTTTTCCTGAAGCCAGCCGATGCCGTGACCCTGGCGGCCGGGGCCCTGCCCTTCCCGGGCGATACCATGGATTTGCACCATGAGGTGGAATTGGTGGTGGCCTTGGGCTCAGGTGGGCGCAATGTGCAGCCGGCCGATGCCATGGATCTGGTCTATGGCTATGGCGTGGGCATCGATTTGACCAAGCGCGATCGCCAGGCGGAGGCCAAGGCCGCCGGCCAGCCCTGGGATCGCGCCAAGGGCTTTGATCGCTCGGCCCCGGTTTCGGAAATCCGCCCAATCAGCTTGAGTGGCCCGCGCCATGCCGGGCGCATCTGGCTGTCCATCAATGGCGAGATGCGCCAATCGGCCGATCTTGGCAACATGATCTGGGATGTGCCCAATATCCTTTCCAAGCTCAGCGCCATTTGGATGCTCTCGGCCGGTGATTTGATCTTTACCGGCACGCCCGAAGGCGTTGGCCGCATCCTGCCGGGTGATCGGATTTCGGCGGGCATCGATGACGTGGGCCGCATCGAGCTGATCCTGTCATGAGCGGCCTCGTGCTCTATAATTACTGGCGCTCTGGCCCCAGTTACCGGGTGCGCATGGCCTTGGCGCTCAAAGGCGTCGCCTATGCCTATATGGGCGTCAATCTGCTGGCCGATGAGCAGCTCAGCCCCGCGCACGGCGCGCGCCATCCGCTGCATCTGGTGCCCAGCCTGCAATTGCCCGATGGGCGCATGCTGACGCAAAGCCCCGCCATCCTCGAATGGCTGGAAGAAACCTATCCCGATCCGCCGCTTCTGCCCGGCGATGCCTGGGCGCGGGCGCAAATCCGGGCCATGGCCGCCTTGATCGGCTGCGACATGCATCCGCTGCAGAATCTGCGCGTGCTGAAATATCTGGAAACCGAATGCCACCAGGATCCAAGCCAGCGCCTGGCCTGGGGCAAACGCTGGATCCTCGACGGGTTCGCGGCTCTGGAAAAACTGATCGCGCAGGGCCGGCCGGGCCGCTTTGCCTGGGGCGATGCCCCCAGTCTGGCCGATCTTTATCTCCTGCCGCAAATGCTCAGCGCGCGGCGCTTCCAGGTGGATCTTGCCCGCTATCCCGCTTTGTGCGCGATCGAGGAAACGGCCTTGGCCCATCCGGCCATCGCCAGCGCCCATCCCGATCGCCAGCCCGATGCGGTGATTTAGCGATCAGCCATTCGGGGGCGGGCGCAGCTGGGCCGCCTCTTCGGGCAGCTTTTTGGCCTGGGCCAAAGCCGTCGTCAGCCGGCGGGCGGCGGCCGGCTGCATCAGGCCCAAAATCTCGGCGAGGGATTGATCCTTCATGCGGCTGGCCACCGCCACCAGCACCTCCTGATCCAGGGCATCGAAAATCGCGGCCGCATCTTTGGCCCGCATTTTCTGATAGATGCTGACCAACGCATTGGTGCGGGTTTCCTGCTCGGCATCCATTTTGCCGATCAGCGCCTGGATGGCCGCCTCGATCTGCTTCAATTCCGCCACGCGCTGTTCCAGGCGCTTTTCGGCCGCCTCAACCAAGGCCGATCGATCGCTCAAGGCCCGCTCGCGCCCGTCCAGCAATTCGCGGCGCGCGCCAAGGCTTTGCAGCACGGACAATTCGTTCGGCGTGAGGCCGGCTTGCGCGGCAAAAGCATCGGCGGCCGCCGGCGATTGGGCTTGCGGCGCAGGATTGGCCGGCGCGGGTGCCGGCTGGGCTTGAGCCGCCGCCTTGGGGGAGGCCGCTTCCTGGGATTTGGCGGCTTCGGCGGCGCCATCTTGTGCGCCCTCGGCGGCGCGAGCGGTCGCGGCGGCCCGCAGGCTCAGCACCACGCCCAGCGTGATGATCAAGGCCGGCAAGATGCGCACATTCTGCGGGAGCGAGAAGGAGGATTGCAGATTCACCAGCGTGTCTCACGGTTCTGCCGCTGCGGGCGGGCGGGGGGGATCGGCCCGCCGCGATCGCTTAAATTGCGGGCTTCATCGATGCGGCTTTGCAAGGCCTGGCCGGCTTCATTGGCGGTCATGCGCAGATTGCGCACGGCCGCTTCGGCGTGGCGGCTGGCCTCGATCAATTCCTGGGCTGCATCGCGCAGCCCATCCTGGCCATTGCGCAAATGCGACAGCTTGCGATCCAGGCGCCAGCAAAACACCAGGCAGGCGGCCAGCAGGCCCAAGAGCGTAAGGTTCAAAAACCAGCCCAGCACGCTTGCATCCGCCATGATCATCGCCCCCGCTGCAATTCGGCGCGCGCCGCCGGCGTGATCGGCGCATCGACCCGAACCGCCACTTTGTGGCCGATTCGCCCGACATGTCCGCTGGTCAAGGCCACCCGCCCGCAGGCCACCGAAACGGGAGAATCCGGGGCCGAGCCGAGCATCAGCGTATCGCCCACTTTGAGGTTCAGCACTTTGCTCAATGGGGCGATCTGTTCATCCAGCACAGCGCGCACTTCCACATGGGTGTGCCACAATTCGGAAGCCAAATGGCCTTCCCAGATGTTATCGCGCCCGAACTTTTCACCCATGAATTGCTGGAGCAGCATTTTGCGGATGGGTTCGAGCGTGGCATAGGGCAACAGCAATTCGAGGCGC
>CAZAGL010000138.1:0-6288 GCA_964484435.1 uncultured Caulobacteraceae bacterium | reverse complement strand
CAGCGTGCCGGAGCGGGAAACGATGCCCACCCGCCCCCGGCGAAAGATATTCCCGGGCATGATGCCGATCTTGCATTCACCGGCCGTCATCACGCCCGGGCAATTGGGCCCGATCAGCCGCGATCTGGAGCCGCGCAGCGCATCCTTGACGCGCACCATGTCCAGCACGGCGATGCCCTCGGTGATGCAGATGATCAAAGGCACTTCGGCGGCGATCGCCTCCAAAATGGCCGCAGGCGCGCCGGGCGCCGGCACATAGATGACGCTGGCATCGCATTGGGTTGCGGCGCGCGCCTCCTGCACGCTATTGAACACCGGTAGGCCCAGATGCATCTGCCCACCTTTGCCGGGAGAAACGCCGCCGACCATGCGCGTGCCATAGGCGATGGCCTGCTCGGAGTGGAAGGTGCCATTCTTGCCCGTAAATCCTTGGCAAATCACACGGGTTTGGGAATCGACGAGGATGGACATGGGCCTCTTTCCGGCAAAAGCATCAAAAACTGTGCGGCGGCGGTTTGATCAGGATCGATAGGCCATTTTCCTGGGCTTGGGCAAGTTTTGCTCCCCGCATTTCGAACCTTGATCGGCCCACGACCGCGCCGTGCGCGCCCTTTCAAGCTTACTTCCCCGCCAGATACAATACGCGCCCGATCCCCGAGCCGGCGCGAAGGGCCGCCGTGGCGCACCCGACTGGCCGGAGCGCGCCCCTTCAGCCCAGAAAAGCACGGTCTTGCACAAATTTGCCAAATGGCGTAGATAGTCATGCCCATTGGCAATGATCGGATGATTGAGCATGGCACGGGCACGGGCTTTGCCCTCCGCGAGCAGCATTTTGGCCGATCACGCCAAGGTTGGTGCCGTTGCCACCAAGGCCTTCACGCGTATCGCCGCCGCGTGGGCGCTCCCCGGTGAGGCCGCTGCCGAACTGGCCGGCGTGAGCACGCGCACTTGGGCCCGCATGAAGGCAGCCGCATGGGCCGGCGATTTGAGCCAAGATCAAGCGCACCGCCTCAGCGCGCTCGTTGGCCTCTATAAAGGCCTGCATTTGTATTTCAGCGATGCCCTGGCGGATCGATGGGTGAAATTGGCCAATTCCGGCCCCCCATTTTTTGGGCGCTCCCCGCTTGAGGCCATGCGCGAAGGTGGTCTGCCCATGATTTTGGCCACACGCAATTATGTGGATGCGCTTCGGGGCGGCCTGTGATGGTGCCTTTGTGCGCGGTGCACCAAACCGATACCGTCCGGCTGGTGCCGACGGCATATTACAAGCCGCCGGTTTTGAAACCGCTGATCGATACCGAGGAAGAGCTGGAAATTCTCGCGGCCTTCGAGGGCCTTACCAATCAAAGGCTGGAAGCGGAATCAAAAGGGTTGAGCGATCTTGAATCGCGCGAATTGATGTTCAAAGCCTTCGGGCAAAGCTGGATCAACGCCGCCTTCGCCTATACACGGCCTGAAGGCAATCGCTTCAATGATGCCGGCAGGGGCGCATGGTATTGCGCCTTCGACGATCTCACCGCCATCGAGGAAGTCGCCTACCACCGCACCCGGGAACTCGAACGCATCCGTGTGTTTGAAGATGAGGCCGAATATCAGGTTCTGCTGGCCGCTTTTATCGGCGATTTCCATGATGTGCGCGGGTTTGACAAATCGGTGGATTTTCTGGGGCCCGATCCCACGATCGCCTATCACGCCGGGCAAAAGCTCGCGCAATCGCTGCGCGGGCAGCAATCGCGCGGCATTGTCTATCCATCAGTGCGAAAGGCCGGCGGCATCTGCCTCGTCGCTTTCCAGCCGCACCTGGTGCAGAATGTACGCCCCAGTGCGCGCTGGCGGCTGAGCTGGTCTGGCAGCGCGCAATTCACCGCCAGCGCGGTTTGATCGCACGGGCCACGGCTGGATTCCGATTTGCCGCCATGGACAGTGCAGCGCAGCACCGCAAAGCCGAACGCGCGATATGGGTTGGCGGGCGCCATCGCGCCAAAAAAAGATGGTGCGGCCGAGAGGACTCGAACCTCCACGGTGTTACCCACTAGCACCTCAAGCTAGCGCGTCTACCAGTTCCGCCACGGCCGCAATCTGATAAGCGCGGCTGGGTATCAGGAATGCGGCCCGCGAACAAGGGCTTTGCGCGCCCGGCGCGCATCGATCCTGTCGCCCTGGCCAAGGCTTCATGCTAAGCCAGGACACTAGTGTGGCGTAAACAAGGGAATGGGCATGAAATATTTGGCATCCGCGCTGGTGATGGCCTTGGCGCTTGGCGGCGCGAGCGGTGCGGCCAAAACCTTCAAGGTCAAGGCCGGGCCCGAGGCGGTTCCGGCCCTGACGCTGGCCTTCGAACAGGCCAAGGCCGGCGATAAAATCCGCATTGGGCGCGGCGTGTTCGACCTGCCCGAGGGGCTGACGCTCGCGGCTTCCAGTGTGCGCGTCAGCGGGGCGGGCGTGGCCCAGACCGTGCTGCGCTTTGCCGAGCAGGTCGATGGCCAACCGGGCATCCGCCTCGCCGGCTCACGGGTGCAATTGCGCGGCTTCGTGGTGGAGGATGCGGTCAATGGCGCGATCACCGCCGAAAACGGCGATGGCTATTCGTTCAGCAATCTGGAAGTGCGCTTCACCTCCCCCTCGCGTCTCGTCACGGCCGATGGCTTCGCGCTGACCAACACGCGCAATGTTCTGTTCGATACGGTTCTGGTGACGGGCGCGGTGGATGCCGGAATCGTGCTGTCGCAAAGCGAAAACGTCGTCATCCGCTCCAGCAAGGCCGAACAGAACGGCGCGGGCCTGGTGCTGGAAAACACCAGACGGGTGGATGTCTACGACAATGCCTTCAACAATAATGGCGTGGGCCTGGCCGTCATCCAAATGCCCCAAACGCCCGGCGATGCCGGCATCGTGCGCATCTTCCGCAACCAGATCGAGGTCAATGATCTGCGCGTGCGGGCGGCCTCCTTGCTGGGCACGGGCGTTCCGCCATCGGTGGTGTTGTCCTGCTCGCGGCGCATGACGTACACATCTTTCAAAACACCATCGCCCAACATGGCGGGGCCAATATGGTGCTGCTGTCCAGCGGTGCCCAGCCGGTTTCGCCCGTTTCGATCCCGGTGACCTACAATATCGTGGCCCGCGACAATGTGTTTGGCCGATCTGGCTTTGCCCCGCAGGGCACCTTCGCCACGCTGCAGCAGCGCGGCTACACGATCGGGGACATCCTTTGGGATGGGGTCGAAAGCTATGGCAAGGGGGCGGCCTTGCGCACAATTCCGGTGCGCATCGAGTTCGCCAACAATACCAAGCAAGGCGGCGGCGTGATCAGTTTCACCAATCTCGGTATTGGCCATGCCAGCGGCAGCCTGGAAGGGGCCAAGCCCAGCCAGGCCTTGCCCCCCGGCGGGGCCAGCCCGGAGCCCGCCCCCGTCATCCTGCCGCAGTTTTGAGGCCATTATGGCCCTCTTCACCCCGCTATGTGAGCTGCTGCACATCGAGCATCCTGTGATGCTGGCGGGCATGGGAGGGGTGGCCTACGCGCCTTTGGCGGCCGCTGTCTCGCAGGCTGGCGGCTATGGCGTGCTGGGCATGGCCGGGGCCAGCCCCGATTTCATCCGTGCGCAAATGCGCGAGGTGCGCCGCCGCACGGATCGGCCCTTCGGCGTCGATCTGTTGGCCGCTATGCCGCAGCTTTTGCCCGCCGCCATCGAGGTGATCATCGCTGAGGGGGCCTCCTGCTTCGTGGCCGGCCTGGGTGTGCCGGTGGACATGCTGGCCCGCCTGAAGGCGGGCGGGCTGAAGGTCATGGTCGTGTGCGGCAGCGTGCGCCATGCCCTGAAGGCGCAACAGGCCGGCTGCGACGGCGTGATCTGCCAAGGCGGGGAAGGCGGGGGCCATACGGGGCTGGTTGGCACCATGCCCTTGGTGGCGCAGGCGGTGGCCGCGCTCCACATCCCGGTGGTGGCGGCCGGCGGCATCCATGATGGCCGGGGCCTGGCCGCCGCCTTGGCGCTGGGCGCGCAGGGCGTGTGGCTGGGCACCCGCTTCATCGCCACGATCGAGGCCCATGCCGGCCAGCTTTATCAACAAGCCATCCTCGATGCCCGCGATGAAGATACGATCCGCACGCGCTGCTTCACTGGCAAGCCGCTGCGCGCGCTGAAAAACGCCTATATCGAGGATTGGGAAAGCCGCCCCCAGGATATCCAGCAATTTCCCATACAGGCCATGGTCAGTGTGCAGGCCAATGCCATGGGTGGCCTGATCGGCCAAACCGAGGGGCTCGATCCGGCGCGCTCTTGTTTTGCCATGGGCCAATCGGCCGGCGGCGTCGATGCCATCTTGCCCGCCGGGGAGGTGGTGCGCAGCCTTGTCGAGGAGGCCAGCGCCGTCATCGCGCGCCTGCAAGGCCTTCGAAGATAGAGCGGGTGGGGCTTGCAAGCTTTGCCACGGCCGCGCACCATGGGCGCTCAATATTGGGGGATTTTCCATGCGCCAGAACCTGCATGTGGCATTGATGGCTTCGGGCTGGGTCATGGCCGGCGCGCTGGGCGCAGCGCACGCCCAGCCCCCTTCCGATCCCATCGCAGCGTGCCGGGCCGAAGCCACTGACGCCGCGCGAATCGCCTGCCTGGAGCGCGAGGTCCAGGCCTTGCGCGCCCTGCGCGATGGCAGCACCGCCCCGCTCGGCCTCTCCGAGCCGGTGGCTGGTCCGCGCGCGCCCAATCTTACCGTTTTGGCTCCCGGCCCGGCCAGCCCGAACCAAGGCGCTGTGGGCGTGCCGGCGATCCCCCCCGTGGCAGCGCCCCAATTGGGCGATGAGCAGGTCCAGCAACGGCAGGAGCGGCGCAAACCCAAAAAGGAACGTAAAGTCGAGCAGGTGCGCCAGCTGGATGCGCGCGCCATCGATTTTGCCTATACAGCGGGCCAGCGCCTGTTGCTCGTTCTGGAGAACGGGCAGGTGTGGATCCAGCTCGGCGGGGATGTGGCCAAACCGATCCTGCGCCATGGCGAGATTTATGAGGTTACCATCCGGCGCGGCGCGATCAGCGGCTATCGCCTGAACATTGCCGATGTGACGATCGCGGTGGAACGGCTGAAATAAAGCCAATCTTGTTCTTTCGGCCCACAAAAAAGGCGCGCCCCGCAAGGAGCGCGCCCGATTTTTATGTGATGACTACTTTTTAGAACCGGATCGATCCGTTGATGAAGAAGGTCCGGCCAAAGAGATCATAGCCCGACGACGTCACGGCATTATTACGCTGGTTGGGCTGACCGTCATCGATCAAGGGTGGGGCTTTATCGGCGATATTGCGCACCCCAAAGGTGATCCCGTAATTATCCCGGGTATAAGACAAGGAAGCGTCGTGATACCAAATGGGATCCACGAAATCGACAGAGATATTGCCGAGCGCGACCCGCTGAGCGGCCGAGAGAACAGGCAATAGATCAAGGAAGCGCACCCCAGCTGCGGTGGTGGCATCATTATCACCCGCTCCGATGCGCCGATTTTCGGTGATCAGGCTCCAGCGACCCCAAGTCAGTGAAGCCACATTGTTGAAGCGGAAAGCGGGTGAGCCGATTTCGCCGATATTATCGTCCCGATCGGCCGCGCTGAAGGTCTCGAGTTCGGCTTCGAGCTGATATGAAGACGTAGTCGTATGGTTAAAGTTGATCGGATTGCCACCAATGCTGAAGGGCAGATCGAAATTGAGACGCGTGTTGATATCAACGCCTTTGGCAGTCTGCTCCCCGATATTGAAGAAGGAGACATTGACCGAATTGATAATATTGCTTGCTGCGGCACCACCTGGGCGAGTAATCAAGCTGCAGAAAGCGCTGGTGAGGTTTGGAAATGCTGGATCAAGATAACAACGATTGATGATAAAATCCGCCGGCGGCTCTGCGACCGTGCCATTGATCCGGATATTGTAATAACTGGCGGCAAGGCTGAAATCGAAAGATTTGAACCAGGGCTGTGAGATCGAGCTGGAAATCGTAAAGGAGCGCGAGGTCTCGCGATCGAGATCGGCATTGCCGCCCGAAAATGTCGGGATCGTGGTAACGCCGGCTGTGCCCAACACGGTCGTATCCGGTTGGCCATCGCCATTAGTGTCGGTAAATTGCACGCCCGCGGCGACGCAATTGGCAATCAAGGTTGGCAGGATGGAAGAACCAGCTTGAGCGACGATATTCACGCTGAGGCAGGGATCGAGATTGCCACCCACACCGCCGCCTTGGTCCGCCAAGAATTGTTCCCGCAGATTGGGCGCGCGATACGAGGTGCCATAGGCCCCGGAGATC
>CAZAGL010000137.1:0-6291 GCA_964484435.1 uncultured Caulobacteraceae bacterium | reverse complement strand
GGCGCAAATTAGGCCGCGTGGGTGCCATTGGCGGGGGGATGATCGCATTGGCCCGTTGGGTGATGGCGAGGCGCAGCAGCGCCTCGGTCAAACGCAGCTTCCAGCGCAGTTCGGTCTGCAACGGCTTATCTTTGAGCAGGCGGCGAAACGCACGCGGGCTGGCGATCAGCGCCCAGATCTGCGCCAGCCAGCCGCGCGCCGCGGCCAAACGGCTCTCGGCTGTCTCCAAAATCTCGGCGAAACGGCGCATCCAGTCCATGGCCGCAGTATGGAAGCGGTTTTTTGGGGGGCGGATAGGTTTTGCGCCATCCCCGGTGAGATCGTCTCTGGGGCACCCCCGCCGCCGCTCCTCGCGCCAACGCCCCCCTCAACCTTTGCGGGCCAATCCCCTGAACGGCGGAGGTCCTCCCTTCTCTGCGCGCGGGCGCTCCCTTTCGCTCCGATTTGTGCTAATCTTTCGCCATGACCCGCGATGAAACCCTCGCTTGCCTCAAAGCCGCTTTGCCCGATCTACGCGCGCGCTATGGATTGGCGCGGATCGGGCTGTTCGGCTCGGTCGCGCGCAACGAGGCGCGGCCCGATAGCGATGTCGATCTGGTCGCCGAGTTCGCGCCGGGCGAGGCCAAAATGGGGGTTTTCGAGATCTTCGCGCTCGAGGAAGAGCTGGCGGCGCTCCTGGGCCGCCGTGCAACCATAACGGGCGTGTCGCGCCTGAATCGCGTGCTGAAAGCGTCGATTGCGCGCGATCTGGTTTTCGTTGCGTAACGGCCATGACCCAACAAGGCCCGGCCAGCGATCTGGCCGAAATCGCCGCCGCGATTCTGCGCATTCAATCCTACATTGCGGGTATGAATGAAGCCGATTTCGTCGCAAGCTCGCTCGTTTACGACGCCGTGGCCATGAATTTGATCGTGATTGGCGAGGCGGTGCGCCGGCTGGACGATACAGTATTGGCGCTTGAGCCCAATATCCCATGGCGCAAGATTGTGGGGCAGCGCAATCGGCTTGCGCATGGCTATGAGGATATCGAGCCATCATGGCTGTGGCATACGCTGGGTGACAGCCTCATCCCGCTGCTGGAAGCGGTGCGTCGGCTTTCGGCGATTTATGCGGATCCCAAGCCATGATGGATCTGCGATTGTGACAGCGGCGGCGCCCCAATCTTGGCTCGGCCCGCTGGGCCGACCAAGGAGGACGGAGATCATCTTTGGGGCGGGCTTCGGCGCCGCTCCTCCGCGGCCGGGCACTGCAGCATTGACTTCATAGGCCTGCGCCCCAAACTAGGGCCATGACCGCATCCTCGCAGATTCCGATTCAATCCGGCTTTGGCCATCAATCCACCGCGCAAGAGGTGCTGGCCGGGATCGATCTCAAGGATCGGGTGGTGATCGTCACCGGCGGCTATTCCGGGCTGGGCCTCGAAACCACGCGGGCCTTGGCCGAGGCGGGCGCGCACGTGATCGTGCCGGTCCGCACGCCGGCCAAGGCGCAGGCGGCCTTGCGCGATGTGCCGGGCGTGGAGCAGGCGGCGCTGGATCTGGCCGATCCCGCTTCCATCGATCGCTTCGCGGCGGGCTTTCTGGCCAGTGGGCGCCCGCTGCATATTTTGATCAATAACGCCGCCATCATGGCCTGCCCGCTGACGCGCGATGCCCGCGGCTTTGAGGCGCAGTTTGCCACCAATCATCTGGGCCATTTCCATTTGACGGCCCGGCTGTGGCCGGCTTTGCGCCTGGCCGGGAAGGCGCGAGTGGTTTCACTGTCTTCGATCGGGCACCGGCGCGCGCCGGTCCATCTCGATGATCCCAGTTTCGAGCGCGGCCCCTATGACAAATGGGAGGCCTATGGCCGTGCCAAATCCGCCAATGCGCTGTTCGCCATTGGGCTCGATCAGCGGGCCAGCGGCTTTGATGTGCGGGCCTTCGCCGTGCATCCTGGCGGCATCATGACCGATCTGCAGCGCTTCATGCCGGAAGAAGAAAAGCGCGCCATGGGCTGGATCGATGCCGAGGGCCGTCTGGCCGGAGGCTTCAAATCCACGCAGCAGGGCGCGGCCACCAGCGTCTGGTGCGCGACCAGCCCGCGCCTGGAAGGCATGGGCGGCCTCTATTGCGAAGATTGCGACGTGGCGCAGGCCCTGCCCGCCGATGCCCCGGGCTGGACCGGGGTGCGGCCCTGGGCCATCGATCGCGCCGCCGCTGATGGCCTGTGGCGCCTGTCAGAGGCCATGACGGGTGTCAGCTTCGGCTTGTGAGCGGGCTCAGGAGGCGCGCCCGTCAAGCGGGCCCGGAGCAGCCGTTTGCGCGGCGACGGCGGCGGTTTTTGGCGCGGGCGGCGGCGTCAAGGCCCCGGCGAAGGCGCGATAGATGCTGACGGAGGCGCGCGCCTGGCTGGCCTCGGCCTCGATGCGGGTGAGCTTGGCATCCAGCAGCAATTGCTCGGTTTGCAGCCGGTCACGCAAGGAGCGCAGCCCGGCATCATAGGCGGCGCGGGCCCCATTGGCCAGCGCCTGGGCGCTGGCTTCGGCGGCCTTGGCCGCATCGAGCCGCACCCGGGCCTGTTCGAGATCGACCAGCGCGCGATCGGCCTCGGCGAAGGCGCGATTGGCCGTATCGCGATATTCGAGCAGCACGCCCAAAAACGCCGCTTTCTTCTGCTGGGCCCCGGCCCATTTCGCGCCCCAATCGAACAAGGGCACGGTCAAAAACGGGGTCAATTGCAATTGCCCCGTTTGCCCCGGCAAAGCCGTGCCGATCAGATTGTTGGCAAAGCCGACATTGCCGGTGAAAGTCAGCTTCGGCAGCAATTCATGGCGCGCCACCCCCACTTCCACCGCGGCCAGCAGGGCCTGGCGCTCGGCGCGGGCCACATCGGGGCGCAGGCGTAGCAGATCGGCCGGGGCGCTGGGCGCGCCGGCATAGGGCAGGCTGGGGATGGGCGTGAGCTGATCCAGCGCCTGGGCCAGCGCGGGATCCTCCGTGCCGGGGGCGCGCCCGCGCAAAATGGCCAGATTGGCCTTGGCGGCGTAAACCGCCACCTGGGCATCGGGCAGGCGCGCGCGGGTGATTTCCGCCTGCCGGCGCGCATCGGCGGCATCGGCCGGGGGGGTATAGCCGCCGATTGCCCCGCGCTCCAGCACCTTGGCCACCTGTTCGGCCACGGCCAGCGATTCCTGCAGCACGACCAGGCGGTTTTGTGCCGCGCGCAGATCGAGATAGGAATTGGCGATATCGCCCACGAGAATGACCTGCGCCGCACGGACATCTTCGATGGCGACGGCCTTGTTGAGCTGGGCCCCCTTGATCGAAAGCGGGATCAAGCCAAATAGCGGCACTTCCCAGGACAGGCGCGGCCCATAGGTGCCAAATTGCTGCGTCTGTTCGGTGATGAACTGGCCCCCGCCGCCCTCGATAAAGCCCTGGAAAGAGCCGGGCAGAGGCGGCCCAACCAGGACGCTGGTATAAGGGGCCTGGCCCTGCGCCTCGATGCTGGGCAAATAGCGTGCCACGGTGACGCGATTATTGGCGCGCGCCTCTCGCACCCGCAGCAAGGCCTGGCGCACATCGATGTTTTCAAAAAGGCCCTGGGCCGTCAGCATTTTGAGGGTTGGATCGGCAAAGCCGTTCCACCATTCCACGGGCGAGTGCGCGCTCGCGGCGGGCTGGGCCGCGCTCGCCCACTGGGCCGGCAGCGGCGGGGCGACTGGCTTTTCCTTGGGCAGCAGGCCGCAGCCCGAAACCAAAGATAACGCGAAGGCACCGGCGGCGAGGCGCTGGCCGCTCCGATCTGCGTGCGTCATGGCGTTTTTCCCTGCCCGGCGGCCCGGCCGCGCGATTGACTGTTTTGGCCCAAACAATTAAAGAACGAACGCTCGCTTTATATGCAGTGCAAAAGGGCCCGTCAAAGGGCCAATCGGGGCTGACGGCACCTTTCTGGCCGCTGGCCGTGCCGATCCAGTGTGCACCGCTTGGTTACGATTTTGTGTGCATCGGAGGGGCATGGCCCGCTTACCTGATCCCGCTTTGGCCGATAAACGTCGCAGGCAAATCCTGGATGCGGCGCTGGTGTGCTTTTGCCGGCGTGGTTTTCACCAAACCACCATGCAGGAGATCTGCGCGGCCGCGGCCCTTTCGCCGGGGGCGCTGTATCGCTATTTCCGCTCCAAGGCCGATCTGATTTCGGCGATCGCGGAAGAAGATCGCCGGGCCATTCTGGAGCCTTTGGATCTCTTTGGCGAAAACGCCGATTTCTTCGCCAGCGCCGCGGCCTTGGCGCGGGACTGGCTGGGGCGAATTCAGGGCAAGGACCGCACCTTGATCGCGGACGTGATGGCGCAGGCGGCGCGCGATGAAGAATTGCGCGCCAAACTGGCTGGGGTCGATGCGTCCTTGCGCGATGTGCTGGCCAGGTGGGTGCGCCAGGGCCAGGCACGCCAGCAGGTGGATGCGCGCATCGATGCGGCGCAGGCGGCGCGGGCCATGCTGAGCGCGTTGGATGGGATGGCGATTCGGATGGTGTTGCTGGAAAACTGCCAAATGGCCGATGCGTTGACCGATTTGAATTTTGTGTTCGAGAGAATTTTTTCCCCGCTTGCGGCCAGTGCGAAAGCTGCCCGCGCACATCGGGGCGTGATGGAGCCGGTGGCATGACGATGCTTGAGCGCGCCCAGATGGGCTTTGAGAAAATCGCGCCGGAAGGCAGCAGCCTGCGCCGGCATTGGCCGATGGCGGCGGCGGGCGGCGGGGCGTTGGCGGTTTTGCTCACGGGCACGATCGCGTTCGCCAATTTGGGGGCCAAGCCCAAGGAAGAAGAAAAAGTTGAGCCGGTGGCCCAGGTGGTCACGGCCTTGGCGGTCGAGGAGCGCGAATTCGCCGGCCGCGCCAATGTTTCCGGCGAAGTGCGCCCGGTTCAGGATGTCCAGGTGTTTGCCCCGGCTGGGGGCTTGCGCATTTCCGAGGTGCTGGTCGATGCCGGGGATTATGTGGCCGCTGGCCAGCCTTTGGCGCGGCTGGATGCCGGGGTGGCCGAAGCGCAATTGCGCGCCGCCGAGGCCCTGATGCAGGAAGCCAAGGTCGAAGAAACGCGCGCCGCCGGCGATTATGCCCGCGCATTGGCCATCGCCGATTCCGGCGCGCTCTCGCTGGAGGCCATCGCCACCCGCAAGGCCGCCGCCGATGCCGCCGCCGCGCGGATGGGCGCGCAAATGGCGGCGCTGTCCGAGGTCAAGGCCCGCCTGCAGGGCGGCTTTGTGCGCGCCCCCGTGGCCGGCATGGTGCTGGAGCGCTCCGCGCGCGTCGGTGAATTCGCCGATCAGCGGGCCTTGTTCCGCATTGCCGGGGGCAATCGCCTGGAGGTCGCGGCCGAGGTTTCGGAAGCCGATGTGCTGGCTTTGCGCAAGGGCCAGCAGGCCGAATTCCGCCTCAGCGATGGATCGCGGGTGACGGGCACATTGCGCCGCCCCCCCGTCGCGATCGATAGCCAGCGCCGCACCGGGGAGGCCTTGTTTGACCTGCCACGCGATGCGCGCATCCGTTCGGGCATGTATCTGCGCGGGGAAGTGGTGGTGGATCAGCGTTTGGCCCTGGCCGCGCCCTTGGCCGCCGTCAGCTATTCCACCGGCAAGCCCAGCGTGTTCGTGCTCAGCGCGGATGATCATGCCCGTCAGGTGGAAGTTTTGCTGGGGCCACGCGATGGCGATTGGGTGGCGATCGTCGATGGCCTCGATCCGGGCCAGCGCATCGCCGCGGCGGGGGGCGGATTGCTGCAGGATGGCGATCTCATCCGCTCTGTCGAGGCGGACGGAAGCGTACCCGCTTCGGGCACCAAGCCGGCTAAGCGTGGATAAAGGGCGCAGGCATGAAAAACATTTCCGCTTGGGCGATCCGCAACCCGATCCCCCCGATCATTTTGTTTCTGGTTTTGACCCTGGCGGGGCTGACGGCTTATTTCCGCCTGCCGATCAATCAGATTCCCAATGTGGAATTCGGAGTGATCGAAGTCAGCATCGGCCAGCCGGGCGCAGCCCCCAGCGAACTGGAAACGCAAGTCACGCAATTGGTCGAAGCGGCGCTGACCAGCGTCAATGACATCGACCAATTGACTTCGACGACGACGCAGGGCGTTTCCGTGACGCGCATTGAGCTGCAAGTCGGTGCCGATGTCAGCCGCGCCGTGGAAGCGGCCCGCGATGCGATGACGCGCATCCGCTCCGATCTGCCGGCCGATATCAACGAGCCCTTGATCCAACGCTTTGAAGCCGCCGCCGAGCCGATCGCCTATTACGGCGTGGAA
>CAZAGL010000136.1:0-6314 GCA_964484435.1 uncultured Caulobacteraceae bacterium | reverse complement strand
TTCCAGGAGGCGGCGCGCCTCCATGAAATGCCCGAGCGCGGAAGGGGCCTGCGCGGCATTGGCCAGCCACATGGGCGCGCCCATTTCCTGGCTGATGGCGCTCGCCACCTCGCCCATGCGCGCCGAATAGCCGGCGATGATGGCATCCAGCAGCGCCATGCGCTGTTCGCGGCTGGTCTGGCTGAAGCTGGCGAAGGCGCGCCGCGCCGCCGCCACGGCCCGATCGACATCGTCCTTGCCGCCCAGAGCGATGCGCGCGATGGCCTCTTCCGTGGCCGGATTGATCACATCATGCGTGCGCAGCGCCGCCGGCTGGACCCAAGCGCCATCGATGTAAAATTGCAAATGATCGGTCATGACATCCTCCACGGGGCGTACTTATTGCGCGCCGATCACCGATGCGCAATTGCATGGCTGCGCTTTCCTTTTTAGAACGCTTCGTGAACTCAGTGAGAGGTTCGGGAGGAAAGCATGCTTGGATATGTCACGGTCGGCACCAATGATCTGGCCCGCGCGGCGGCCTTTTATGCGGAATTGGCCAAGGAATTGGGCGTGCCGAAAATGATGGAAAGTGAGACATTCGTCGCCTGGGGCGAAGCAGACAGCCCGGCGGCCGGCCTGGGGGTGACAAAGCCGTTCGACGGGCAGGCGGCCAGTGTTGGCAATGGGGTGATGGTGGCGCTGGCGGCCAAGGATCGCGCCCAGGTCGATCGAATTCACGCCAAGGCTTTGGAATTGGGCGGCACCTGCGAAGGCCCCCCGGGGGAGCGCTTCCCCGGCTTTTACGCCGCCTATTTCCGCGATCTCGATGGCAACAAGCTCAATGCCTTCATCATGGAACAGCCCATGGCGGGCTGAGCCGCGCGCATCGCGCATTGTCTTGTGCGCGTGCGGCCCCTATAGCCGCGAAGCAAGGCGCATGTCTGCGCCCCATGGAGAACATGCATGTTGGGTTATGTCACGATCGGCACCAATGATCTTGCCCGAGCGGGCACGTATTACGATAAGTTTGCTGGGGAATTCGGCTATCAGCGCATCATGGACAATGGGCGCGTCATCGCCTGGGGGGATGCGGCCAGCGGCAAGATCGGGGTGATCGCCGCCAAGCCGGCGGATGGCGCGCCAGCCAGCGTCGGCAATGGCATGATGGTGGCCCTGGCGGCCAAGGATCGCGCCCAGGTCGATAAGCTCTATGCCATGGCGCGCGAAATGGGTTGCCCGTGCGAGGGCCCCCCCGGTGAGCGCTTTCCCGGCTTTTACGCCGCCTATTGGCGCGATCTGGATGGCAACAAGCTGAACGCCTTCGTGATGGGCGCGCCCGCTTCCTGATCGACAAAAGCCCTGACGCCAAACTGCCGGCATGCGGCGTTCGTTGGATCGGACGCTGCATGCGGGGAGTATCTCCGCGCGTTCGGAGTGACTGTCTGAGACCAATGCCAAGATTCCGCCGCAAGGGTGGGTGGTGATTGCTGCTTGAAGTGCGGCGGCGTTGGCTGGCTTGGCAAGTGCTGGTCAGTCTATACGACATGGCTCTCGCGCACGGTTAGGGTCGTACTTGTTTTTGCCGAGGCGAAGAGCTAAAAACCCGATCGAATTAGGGGGGTGCTCATGCGCGTGTCGGTAAATATTAGATCGATACTGGGGTTATTGTTCCTCAGCTTGGCTGTGATATTTTCTGGAGTGCAACACGCGCAAGCGCAAAGGTTTAGCCAGATCGATGGGGAATGGCAGGGATCAGCCTGGGGAAGCGGCAATTCAAGGATAAATTTTCGCTTCGTAGCAGTGACTACGGGGCCAGGCACGTTTGCTGGTAATATGGTTGAGTTCAACACTTTTGCTGATCAACGCTTCCCTGAGCTTTATGCGCGGATTGATGGTAAAATTCTTGACGATGGTCACGTAGAGTTCACCAAGACGTATGATGGCACCGCAGGTGTTCGCCACAGTGTCGCTTATCGCGGTGTGTTGACGCGCGAGGGGTTGACGGGCCAATGGAGCCTTCCGGAGGGCACCGGAAGTTTCGAGGCGCGCCCAGGCGTTTCTGGAGTGGCACTGAGATTGAGCGCACCCGTTCAACCTGAGCGAGGCCAAGGCCTCATTGCCTCGCACGAGCCTCCGGCCCAGGCCGAACCGCCTTCGTTTCCACCGTTGGCTGAAGCAGACATCACCAAATGGGAACGAGACGGCGTAAAAAGTCGCACGCTTTCCCTCCGTCTGCAAAATCTGGACGATGTTGGCGCAGCTCTGCTGGTGCTGCCAGATGGAAAGCACGAGTTGATCGCCGCTGGGGAATGGTCTGGTGCCGAGGGAGCCGGAAGCAGCGAGGCGGAGTTTACGGACAAGTTGAAGGTGGGACCGAACACGCTTGTATTCTTTATATACAACAAATCATTCTCTTTTTGGGTTGGGAAATGGACATTCGATTTTCAGCTCTATGGAGATGCGGATTCGCCAATATGGACGGCTTCAGGCGGCGCGCGTGAGGAGAACGTGGGGATTCGTTACTGGCGGGCGTTTACAATCATCAAGGATGCTAAGGGCCTTTTAACGATAAAATCTATGGCCAGTAACGACTTGGCTGTCTTGGAGCCAGTTGTCGAGAGCCTGCATCGACGGCTTCTCATGGAGATACCGTCGGCGGACGGGGCGGTGATGACGGCGATCGCCTCGGCTTTTGCTGGGGCCATGATAGCGGATTTGACTAGCGGATACACATCCTCAACTCCGGGTGGGCAATATTACTACGAGCAGCGGGGGTACAGTGAATCTAGCCCGGCTCCGTCCACACCTTCGACATCCGGTTTCTATGGAAACTGTCATGGCGGGGCGTTCTACGGATGCTGACGATCACTGCATGTTGCGCGTAATTCGGTGACGTACAGGGTGTGATCTAACACATAACCAATAGGATGCTTTTGACACCCCGGCATGCGGCGTTCGTCGGATCGGACGCTGCATGCGGGATCTGCCTCGTTCATGGGAGGAGGGCGGTTTCGTTATTGGGCCCGCAGTGAGAAACAGATGACTGGCAGCTGTATCTGCGGGGCGGTGCGCGTTACGATCGATGCAAAGCCGCCCTTCATCCACGATTGCAATTGCAGCCTCTGTCGCAAATCGGGCGCGGCTTGGGGCTATTTCGCCACCTCGTGCGTCAGCGTCATGGGCGAAACCTTGCCATTCATGCGCCGCGATAAAGATACGCCGATCGTCGCGGTGCATGCGTGCCGGGCCTGTGCGGCCACTACGCATTTTGCGCTGACCACGGCCTATAAGGGCCAGAACCCGTTGGTTGATCTCCTGGGCGTGAACATGCGGCTCTTTGATCCGGACGAACTCCACGGCGTGGAGGTTCGCTATCCCGACGGCAAAGCATGGTCAGGCCAGGGCCCTTACGGATTCCGGCGCGAGGCGAGGACGATCAGCGACAACGCCCGCTGGTAGCGCGCCTTCGGTGGCAGCGGCCGGTGCCGCACCCGCTTCCTGATCGGCGCGCCATGCCGGCACCCAAACCCCGCGCTGTTCGGGAAATCGCGCTGAGAAACAAAGCGCGGAGGGATGGGTGCGGCGCTCCAGCCAGCCTCACCTCAGCGCCGCCGGCGCCGGCCCGAGCCGAAAATGCCGCGCATCAATTCGCGGGCGATGGTGCGCAGCACGTCGCTGCCGACATTGGTGGCCATTCGCTCGACCGGAGAGGCCCGCTTGCGCGGGGCCGGCTTGGCCGTGTCGGCCTTGGCGGCTTTGGCCTGCGCCTTGTCTTCGGCGGCGCGCGTGGCTTCCTGCTCCATGCGCGCTTTGGCTTTGGCCGCTTTCAGCGTCAGGATTTCGTGCGCCGATTGGCGATCGAGCGGCGCATCATATTGCGGGCCAAAGCCGCTGGCAGCACGCACGGCCGCGCGCTCCTGGAAGGTGGCGGGGCCCACGCGGCTGTTGGGCGCGCGCACTTTGGTGCGCGTCACCGGGGCCGGCGCGCCCTTTTCATCGAGCATGGAAACCAGGGCCTCGCCGACATTCAGCTCCTGGATTTCGCGCACCACATCCACGCCCGGATTGGCCCGGAACGAAGCCGCCGCCGCCCGCACCGCTTTTTGATCGGTGGGCGTATAGGCGCGCAAAGCGTGCTGCACGCGATTGCCCAATTGCGCCAGCACGCCTTCGGGCACATCGCTGGGGCTTTGCGTGACGAAATACACGCCCACACCCTTGGAGCGGATCAGCCGCGCCACTTGCTCGATGCGCGAAAGCAAAGCCTTGGGCGCATCCTTGAACAACAGATGGGCTTCGTCAAAGAAGAACACCAGCTTGGGTTTTTCCGGATCGCCGATTTCGGGCAATTCCTCCCAGAGTTCCGAAAGCAGCCATAACAGCACGGTGGCATAAAGCCGGGGTGTCTGGATCAGCTTTTCGGCGGCCAAGAGATTGACCACGCCTTTGCCTTCGGGCGTGACGCGCATCAGATCGGCCAGCTTCAGACCCGGCTCGCCGAAGAATTTATCCGCCCCATCGACTTCCAGCTGCAACAGGCGCCGCTGCAAGGCCGCGATGGTTTGCGGGCTGACAAGGCCATAGGTTTTGCCGATTTCCTCGGCGTTTTCGGCCAAATGCGTCAACAGGCCACGCAAATCCTTGAGATCGAGCAGGAGGCCCGCATCATTGCCGGCTTCGAGCCAATCGGCGGCCAGCTTGAAGGCGATGGCCAGCGCGCCCTCTTGGGCCTCGCTGCATTCGAGAACGCGGCCGAGCAGCATGGGGCCAAGCTCGGTGACGCTGGCCCGCACCGGATGGCCCAGCTCGCCGAACACGTCCCAAAACACGGTGGGCGCGGCGGCCGGATTGATGGCGATGCCGGTTTCTTCGGCGCGCGCCATGGCCCATTTGGGCGGCGGATCCCCGGCTTGGCAGATGCCGGAAAGATCGCCTTTCACATCGGCCGCGAAGACCGGCACGCCCTCTGCGGAAAAGGCCTCGGCCAGCACCTGCAGGGTTACGGTTTTGCCCGTGCCGGTGGCCCCGGCCACCAGGCCATGGCGGTTGGCGCGTTTCAGGGTTAGGGATTGCAGCCCCTCGGGGCTGGCACCGAGCACGATATGATCCATTGATCTCTCCAGATTCTCGCCATCATGCCCGATTGTGCCCACCAATACCAAGCCGGGATCGTAACCGGAATGCCCAAGCCATACACATGGAGACAGCATGGACCGCACCGCAAAAACCGGGATCATGATCATCGCCACCGGGATCGTCATTGCTGGCCTGTATTATTTCCGCGCTGCCATCGTGCAATTTGCCTTGGCCATGCTGGTTTATGTCGGCGTGGAGGCCTTGACCTCCTGGCTGGATCGGCGCGTGCGCTTCTTGCCGCGCTGGCTGGCTTTGGCGCTCGCGTTGGTTTTCGTCCTGGCCATGATCGGTTGGATCGGCTGGTTCATGGCCGAAAATATCGGCGAGTTCACCGCGCGCTCGGATCAATATGGCGCGCGCATCGATGCGGTGATCACCCAGGCTTATGGCACGCTGGGCCTTGGCGGCGCGCCGCCCAATGTCCAAGGCCTGCTGCGCGATATGGATGGCGCGAAGCTTTTGGGGGCGATCGCTTCTGGCTTGCAAGATGTCACGGCCAATGCCGTGTTCATTCTGGTCTATCTCGGTTTCATTCTTGCGGCGGCGCGCGGCTTTCCCAAAAAGCTGGATGCGATTTTTCCGGGCCCCGAGGCCCGCGCCCATGTCGCCCAAATTTTCAACGCGCTGCGCCTGTGCGTGCAAAAATATCTGTGGGTGACCACCTATCTGGGCGCGCTGACTTCTGTGGTGATCTATGTGGCCTTGCTGGTGATCGGCCTCGATAACCCGCTGTTTTGGGCGATCTTGATCTTTTTCTTGAGCTTCATTCCCACTATCGGGCCATTCATCGGCACGGTTTTGCCGGTGCTTTATGCCTTGGTGCAATTTGATGGCCTCGCCCCCGTCGGCGCGGTGGCGGCGGCCGTGGGCAGCGCCCATTTCGTGGCCGGCAATTTCGTGCAGCCGCGCCTGACGGGCGATTCGCTCAATCTCTCGGCGCTGGTCATCCTGTTGGCCTTGGCGCTGTGGGGGGCTTTGTGGGGCATTGCCGGGGCGTTTTTGGCCACGCCCTTGACGGTGATGGGCATGACGCTGCTGGCGCAGTTTTCCTCTACCCGCTGGATCGCCATCCTGCTTTCGGCCGATGGCAATCCGCCGACTTTCCCGCGCGCGGCCCTGGCCGGCGGATGAGTTAAGATTTGGGTAGGGATTCTGTGGATAAATGGCTCCACAGGGCCGCTGATTCTCGCCCCTCC
>CAZAGL010000135.1:3775-6414 GCA_964484435.1 uncultured Caulobacteraceae bacterium | reverse complement strand
CCTTGGCTTCGCGCACCACTTGCTCGCGATAGGCGCTGGCATCTTGCAATTGTTTTTGGGCATCGCCGCGCGCCTGCGGCACGATCTGATTGCGATAGCTGTTGGCCTCATTGATGGTGGCTTCGGCTTCTTGCTCGGCGCGCAGCACATCGTTGAAGGCATCGATCACTTCGGCGGGGGCCGCCGCCGATTGCAATTGCACCTGGGCGATTTCCACGCCGACTTTGTAAGAATCCAGCGTGCGCTGCATCAGTTCCCGCGTGGAATTTTGCACCTCGGAGCGCTGGGTGGTGATGATCTGATCCAGATCGCGCTGGCCCACCACTTCGCGCATGGCGCTTTCGGCCACGGCAAAGACAAGCTCATCTGGGCTGCGCACATTGAAAACATAGGATTTGATATCCTTGATGCGCCATTGCACGATGAAATTGACATCGACGATGCTTTGATCGCGCGTCAGCATCGAGCTTTCTTCGCGATAGGATTTTCTATTGCGTTGGCCGATCTCGGCTTGGCGCTGAAGCGAAACGGGCTCGATGCGGATGCTTTGCACTGGCCAGGGCCAATGCGCGCCAAGGCCCGGATTGGCCACCGAGGTAAAGGCCCCAAAGGTGGTGACAACGCCCTGTTCGCCTTCATTGATCACATAAACGCCCGAGGCCAGCCAGCCGGCCGCCAGAATCGCGCCCAGCACGCCCGCGCCCCGGCCAAAGCGCGCAGCGGCATCATTGCCGCCGCCATTGCCACGGAAACGCTCTTGCATGCGGCGCATCATCTCTTCGAGATCGGGGCCCTGCCCGCCCATGCCTGGGCCACCGCCCGATCCCCCCCCGCGCGGCGGCTGGCCCCAAGGCGGGCGCGGCCCGCCGCCCCATGGATTGCCGTTGGGGCCGGTGCCTGGGCTGTTAGCTGGGCCTTTTTCCGGGCCACCTGTCGAATCATTCCATGGCATGCATGTGCTTTCTGACTAAAATTCGCCATTCCCCGGCCAGCTTGTGCCCGCGTGAGCGCCTTTAGATATGTGGCCGCATCCTATAAGGATCAAGCATGAACAAGATAACCAATCCTTTGCTGCAAGCCGTTGAACGGGCTTTGGACACCATTCACGACCCTGCGGGCGCGGGTTTGCTCAGCGCGGGCCGCATTCTCGGCCTGGAGGTGGAGGCCCAAAGCGGGCGCGTGCGCTTCACGCTGGAGGCCCCCGCCGGGGAAGGCGCGCGCTATCAAGCCCTGCGAGAAGCAGCGATCGCGGCCGTGGAAGCCCTCAGCGGCGTGAGCGAGGCGCGCGTGGTCTTGACCGAAGCAATCCTCGAAAAGCTGGCCCGGCCGCTGGCCATCCTCGCCGTGGCCAGCGCCAAGGGCGGGGTAGGCAAATCCACCGTCTCGGTCAATCTGGCTCTGGCGTTGCAGCATTTGGGGCTGAAGGTGGGCCTGCTCGATGCCGATGTGTTCGGCCCCTCCATTCCGACCATGCTGGGCAATTTGCACGCGCGCCCGCAGGTTTTGCCCAACAAGACCATCCAGCCGATCCTGGCCTTCGGCCTGCAAACCCTGTCGGTGGGCTATCTCGTCAATCCCGAAGAGCCGATGATTTGGCGCGGTGCGATGGTTTCGCAGGCGCTGCGCCAATTGCTCGAGGATGGGGCCTGGGGAGAGGCGGGCCAGCCGCTCGATCTGTTGGTGCTGGATCTGCCGCCCGGTACCGGCGATGCGCACCTGACCCTGGCCCAGCGCGGCCCGCTGGCCGGGGCCGTGATCGTCTCAACCCCGCAAGAAGTGGCCTTGGCGGACGTGCGGCGCGGCATCGCAATGTTTGAGCGCACCGCCGTGCCCATTCTCGGCGTGATTGAAAACATGGCCTATTATGAAAACCCGGCGGGGGAGCGCATCCCAATCTTCGGCGAAGGCGGCGCGCGGCGCACGGCTTTGGAATTCGGCGTGCCGTTTTTGGGAGAAATCCCCCTCGATATGGCCTTGCGGGCCTCGGGCGATAGCGGCCAGCCCCTGATGGCGGCCGATCCCGGCCATGCCATCAGCCTGCGCTTTTTGGAAATCGCCCAAGGCGTGATCAACAATCTGGCGCGGGCTCAGCGGCCTTTGCCCAGCTTGCGCTTTGTGTGAAGGCGCGGGCGCTCGAATACGCAGGTGGACCAGCCCTCGATGCGCAGCCGGCGCACGAGGCGCAGGCCTCGGGCCTGGTAGGCCAAGCGGATCCGCGGCTCCTGGCGCGTCAATATCCCCGAAAGAATGAGCACGCCGCCGGGCCGCAGGGCCGCCGCGATCGGCTTGGCCATGGCCAGCAAAGGGCGCAGCAGCACATTGGCAAACACGAGGTCATAGCCGCCAGGGCTGCGCCGCGCGGCCTTTGCCGCATCGCCGATTTCGACCCGCACAAGGGCCCGCACGCCGTTTTTGAGCACATTCTCTTCGGCAATGGCCCCGGCATGCGGATCGATCTCCACGGCCAGCGCCCGCGCCCCGAGCTTGGCGGCCGCGATGGCCAGCACGCCCGAGCCCGCCCCCACATCTAAAACCCGGCGCGGTTTGCGGCCCCGGCGCAGACGCTCTTCCAAGGCGCGCAAACAGCCCATCGTCGTGCCGTGATGGCCGGTGCCGAAGGCCTCGCTGGCCTCGATCCA
>CAZAGL010000135.1:0-3675 GCA_964484435.1 uncultured Caulobacteraceae bacterium | reverse complement strand
GCCGGCAAAATACCGGCTGAACCCCCGCGCGCAATCGCGCATAAGCCGATCATGACGGATCATTTGCAAAAACGCTCGCTTTTGCTGGCCGGGCACAAAACCTCCCTGGCGCTGGAGCTGCCATTCTGGGACGTTCTGCAGGCCTGCGCACAGGCCAAGGGCGTGTCCCTGGCCGGGCTGATCTGCGCCATCGATGCCGAAAAGCCGCTGGACCAGCCTTTGGCCTCGGCGGCGCGCCTGGCAGCGCTGCATTACGCGTTGGGTGTTTCCCCTGGGGGCAGAGATGGCTGAGATGGCGGTTCATTCTTGGCCGAGCCGTAAATGCGCCGCCCGGCAAGGCGCACCTCGAACAGATCGGGCCGGGAATAATGCCCGCCGGGATCGCAGGCGGCCTTGGCCTCGAACACGCGATCCATGTCCAGATCGGCGAACAACAGGGTTTCACCCTCGGCGGGGCCGGCGATGATTTCCCCGCGCGGATCGATGATCACGCTGCGGCCATTGTGCTCAAACGTCGAAAGCGGGCGCAGGCGCTCTGGCACGTCGCTGTGGCGGCGCAGGCCCGCCGCGGCCAGCACATAAGCCCCCGATTGGCTGGCAAAGGCCCGGGAAAGCAGCGTCTGGCGGGCCCAAACGGGATCCGTGGGCGCAGTATCGGGCTCACGCCCCGGCCAGGCCGCGACATGCACCTGCACGCCCTGCGCGATCAGCGCAAAGCCGGGAAGGAGGATATTGTGCTCCCAGCAATTGAGGCCGGCGAGGCGGCCATAGGCGCGCTCATGCACCCGCAGGCCCAATTCATCGCCATCGCCCCAGATGCTGCGCTCATGATGGGTGGGCTTGATCTTGCGATGGCGCCCGAGGATTTCGCCCTCCCGGCTGATGAACAGCAGGCTGGCGTAAATCGTGCCCTTGGTGGCGGCATCGAGTTCGGCAACGCCGATCACCACATCCACCCCCGCGGCCTTGGCGGCGGCACACAGCGCATCGGTTTCCGGCCCGGGAATCTGCACGGCGTTCTGCAGATACATGCCGGCCGCCTCCCACCACAAGGCATTGACCGGCGAATCCACGAAAAACGGATAGCCGGGCAGCCAGGTTTCGCCGAAGGCGGCCAAAGCGGCCCCGCCCGCGCCCGCCTTGGCGATCAGATCGCAGGCCTTTTGCGTGCCGGCGGCTTTGTCAAAGAAACAGGAGGCGGCCTGCACAACCGCCACGCGCACGCGATCTGCCATGAAAATCCCTCGCAAGACGTGATCATTAGGCCGCACCGTCGCGCGCTGCAATTGCAGGCGGGGCCATCCCGGCGCGCCAGAGCCCATTATGCACGCGAAGCTGTGGAGAAAAGCGGCTGGAGGCAGGCAGGCGTGCTAAACAGAATCATGGCGGTGCCCGATTCCCTTCCCAATCCCTTGCCGATCTCGCGGCGCGCCGCGGCCATTCCCCCTTATTTCGAGGGGCTGAACGCGCAGCAACGCGAAGCCGTCGAGCGGCTGGATGGCCCGCTTCTGGTGCTGGCCGGGGCCGGCACCGGCAAAACGCGCGTGTTGACCAGCCGCCTTGCCCATATCCTGGCCACGGGCAGCGCCAAGCCCTGGCAGATCCTGGCCGTGACCTTCACCAACAAGGCCGCCCGCGAAATGCGCGAGCGCGTGCAAGCCTTGGTCGGGCCTGGTGCCGGGGCCATTCCCTGGCTCGGCACCTTTCATTCCGTTTCCGCGCAAATGTTGCGCCGGCATGCCGAATTGGTGGGTCTGAAAAGCAATTTCACCATCCTCGATACCGATGATCAACTGCGCCTGCTCAAGCAATTGATCCTGGCCGCCCAAATCGATGAAAAGCGCTGGCCGGCCCGCCAGCTCGCGGGGCTGATCGATGGCTGGAAAAACCGTGCGCTGGGCCCGGCCAATGTCCCCCAGCGCGAACGGCACAGTTTCGCCGATGGGCGCGGCGCGGCGCTTTACGGCGATTACCAGGATCGGCTGAAAATCCTCAATGCCTGCGATTTCGGGGATTTGCTGCTGCACATGATCAGCATTTTTCAGGCCCATCCGGATTTGCTGGCCGAATACCATTCAAAACTCCGCTATCTCCTGGTCGATGAATATCAAGATACCAATGTGGCGCAGTATTTGTGGCTGCGTTTGCTGGCGCAGGGCTCCAAAAACCTTTGCGTTGTTGGCGATGATGATCAATCCATCTATGGCTGGCGCGGTGCGGAGGTGGACAACATCTTGCGCTTTGAGGCCGATTTCCCCGGCGCGCATGTGGTGCGGCTGGAGCGCAATTATCGCTCAACCCAGCATATCCTCTCGGCGGCATCGGGCCTGATCCGGGCCAATTCGGCCCGCCTCGGCAAGGAGTTGTGGACCGAAGCCGATGGCGGCGAATGCGTGCGCGTGCGCGGGGTTTGGGATGGCGAAGCCGAGGCACGCCTGATCGCCGATGATATCGAGGCCTTCGCCGCATCGGGCCAGCGTTACCAGGATTGCGCCGTGCTGGTGCGGGCCGCCTGGCAGATGCGCGCCTTCGAAGAGCGCTTCTTGATGCTCAAAATCCCCTATCGGGTTGTTGGCGGGCCGCGCTTTTTCGAGCGCGCCGAGGTGCGCGATGCGCATGCCTATCTGCGCCTCATCCGCTCGGAGGATGATGATCTGGCCTTCGAGCGCATCCTCAACACACCCAAGCGCGGCCTGGGCGAAGGGGCCATGCAAAAGCTGGTGCAAGAAGCGGCGCGCCCGCCTTTGCGCGCCCATCGCGATGGGCCCCTGTTCGATGCCGCCACCGGCGAAATCGCCGAAGAAACCAGCCAGCCTCTGGGTGGGCGCTATCGCAGCCTGATCGCGGCCGCCCGCATCGCCGTGCTGGGCGATGAATTGCCGGCCAAATCGCGCACGGCGCTGCAGATTTTTCTCGATGATCTGAGCCGCTGGCGGGCCAAGGCCCGCGATATCTCGCATGTCGAACTGGCCGAGATCGTTCTGGATGAGAGCGGCTATAGCGACATGCTGCAGCGGGACAAAACACCCCAGGCGCAGACGCGCCTCGAAAATCTCAAGGAACTGATCCAGGCCATGGGCCAGTTCGATAGCCTGGCCGCCTATCTCGAGCATGTCGAGCTGGTGCTGGATCTCGAGCAGGGGGGCAATGGTGACGAAGTGCATATCTCCACACTGCACGCCGCCAAGGGCCTTGAATGGCCAATGGTGTTTCTGCCGGGCTGGGAGGAGGAAGTGTTTCCCTCCAAGCGCTCGGTCGAGGAAGGCGGCCTCAAGGGCCTCGAAGAAGAACGCCGCCTGGCTTATGTGGGCTTGACGCGAGCGCGCGCCAGCGCGCGGATTTCCTTTGCCGCCAACCGCCAGATTTTCGGGCGCTGGCAATCGGTTTTACCCTCGCGTTTCATCGATGAATTGCCGGCCAAGCATGTGGATGCGATCAGCGAAACCGGCTTTGGCGGCGTGCGCGAGGCGGGCGCGCGCTTTGCCGCGTTCGAGCCGGCGGCCACGCCGTTCCGCTCCGGCTATGACAGCCCGGGCTGGCGGCGCGCACAAGAGCACCGCCCCGGTTCCAGCCGGGCCGCACCGATCATCCAGGGCGAGGCACGCCTCGTTTCCTCCGATACAACGCAAAGCCTCTATGGCGTCGGCGAGCGGGTTTTCCACCAGAAATTTGGCT
>CAZAGL010000134.1:0-6425 GCA_964484435.1 uncultured Caulobacteraceae bacterium | reverse complement strand
GATGAGATCCGCGCTTTGATGGATGACATGCTGGAAACCATGTATGCCGCCCCCGGCATCGGCCTGGCGGCCGTCCAGATCGGCGTGCCGCTGCGCGTGATCGTCATGGATCTGGCCGGCAAGGAAGAGCCGCGCGCGCCGCGCTTTTTCGTGAACCCCGAAATTCTCGAGCCCGCCGCCGAAACCAAGCCCTATGAAGAGGGCTGTTTATCGGTGCCCGAAATCTTTGAGGAAGTGCAGCGCCCGGCCCGCTGCCGCATCAAATATCTGAACTATCACGGGGAATCCGTCGTCGAAGAGGCCGATGGCCTGTTTGCGGTGTGCATCCAGCACGAGATGGATCATTTGCAGGGCATCGTGTTTCTCGATCACCTTTCCCGGCTGAAGCGGGATGTCGCGCTGCGCAAGCTCAAAAAGGCGGCGCGTGCCCCGCAAACGTGATTTTTGGCCTTTTTCTTTTGGATCGAATGGCTAAAGTCGGCGGCGAAAATGTGCTGCGGCGCAATATCAGGAGATGAGCATGGCGGACGGGGCCTTGGTTTCTACGGCGGCGGCGATCGATGCGGCGGTCCGCGCGCGGGCGATGCTGAGCCATCCTTTTTATCTGGCCTGGAGCGCGGGCGAATTGCCCATGGACGTCCTGCGTGAATATGCGCGCCAGTATTTCCACCATGTCGAGGCGTTCCCGCGCGCCGTCAGCGCCGTGCATTCCAATTGCCCCGATCGTGACGGGCGTTTTTTGCTGGCCGAAAACCTCGCCGAAGAAGAGGGGCTTGGCGCTGGCAAGGATGATCATGCCAGCCTGTGGCTGGCCTTCGCTGAGGGCCTGGGGGCCAGCGAGGCCGATGTGCGCGCCGCGGCGCTGCTGCCACAAACCGCGGCCCTGGTCGAAACCTTCAGGCGCCTGTCGCGGCAATCTTATGGCGCGGGCCTCGGCGCGCTTTATGCCTATGAGAGCCAATTGCCGCAGGTGGCCTCCACCAAGATCGCCGGCCTGGAGCAGTTTTACGGCATCCAGGATGCGCGCACGATCCATTTCTTCAAGGTGCATGAGCACGCCGACATCGAGCATTCCGCCGTCTGCCGCGATCTGCTGAACCGGCTGCCCCCGGGGCAGCGCGAAGAGGCGAGCGCGGCGGGCGAAGAATTGGCCGGGGCGCTTTGGGCCTTCCTGGATGGTATGGAAACGCTGCGCGCGGCCTGAGCGGCCCGCTCTGTTCCACGCTGTTAGCCGATTGCGCCATGCCGGCAAAACCGGCATGCCCGGCCCATGAAAATCGTGTTCATGGGCTCGCCTGTTTTTGCCTTGCCCTGCCTGTTGGCGCTGCGGCAAGCGGGGCATGAGGTGATCTGCGTCTACTCGCAGCCGGCCAAGCCTGCCGGGCGGGGCCAATTGTTGGCACCAACCCCGATCGCGGCGTATGCGCAGCAAGCCGGCCTGCAATTGCGCACCCCAAAATCCCTGAAGGGCGAGGCGGCGCAGGCCGCCTTTGCCCAATTGCGCCCGGATGTGGCGATCGTGGTCGCCTATGGCCTGATCCTGCCAAAGCCCATCCTGGAGGCACCGGTTTTCGGCTGCATCAATGTGCACGCCTCGCTTTTGCCGCGCTGGCGCGGCGCGGCCCCCATCCAGCGGGCCATCATGGCGGGCGATGAGCAAACCGGAATCGCCATCATGCGCATGGAGGAAGGCCTCGATACCGGCCCGGTCTTTGCCAGCCGGGCCATTGCCATCCGCGCGGACGAGACGGCGCAAAGCCTGCACGATCGCCTGGCCGATTTGGGCGCGCCCGTTTTGCTGGAGGTGCTGGCCGGGCTTGGTTCTGGCCGGCTCGTGCCCGCGGCCCAGCCGGAAACGGGCATCACCTATGCCCACAAGATCGACGCGGCGCAGGCGCGCATCGATTGGCGGCGGCCCGCTTGGGAAATCGATCGCCAGATCCGCGGCCTTTCCCCCCATCCTGGGGCGTTTTTCCTGTTGGAGACGGACAAGGGCCCCGTGCGGATAAAGGCCTTGGCCTCCAGCGTGGAATCGGCTTGCGCCGATCCGCGCGAAATGCCCGGCCGGGTGCGGGATGCGGCCTTGTTGATCGCCTGCGGGCAGGGGCAGGTGCGCCTGCACCGCGTCCAGCGGGAAGGCAAGCAGGCGCTCGATGCCGCCATGTTTCTGCGCGGCGGGCCGATCCCGGCCGGCACGCTGCTTACCTGATGCCCCGCTTTCAATTGACTTTGGAATATGATGGCGGCCCGTTTCTGGGCTGGCAGCGTCTTCCCGAGGGGCAGGCCAGCGTGCAAGGCGCGTTGGAGGCGGCCGTGCTCGCGCTCACCGGGGCCAAGGCGCAGGTTTTGGGGGCCGGGCGCACCGATAGCGGCGTGCACGCTCTGGGTCAGAATGCCCATGTGGATCTGGCGAAGGATTTTCGGCCCGATCGCCTGCGCGACGCGCTCAACGCCCATTTGCGCCCCGCCCCGATTTGCGTTTTGCAGGCCAAGGTGGTTGCACCGGAATTTCATGCACGCTTCGATGCCATCCGCCGAGTCTATTGGTATCGCATCCTCAATCGCCGGGCCCCGCCGGCTTTGGATGCCGGGCGTGTCTGGCAGATCATGCGCCCGTTGCAGGCTGAGCCCATGGCACAGGCCGCGCAAAGCCTGATTGGCCAGCATGATTTCACCACCTTCCGCGATGCCCATTGCCAGGCGCGCAGCCCCCTGCGCACCCTGGAGCGCCTGGATATCCAGCGCGCCGGCGATGAGGTGCATATCTGGTGCGCGGCGCGCAGCTTTCTGCACCGGCAGGTGCGCTCGATGGTGGGCACTTTGGTGGAGGTTGGCCTCGGCCGCATGCCCGTGCGGGCCGTGGGCGATGCCCTGGCGGCGCGCGATCGGGCCTGCTGCGGGCCGGTGGCTCCCGCCTGCGGGCTTTACCTTGCGCGGGTCGATTATCCTATGCCTTGAAATGATCCTTGCGCCGGCGCAATTCGGCGAACGCCTCCACATCCTGCGTCAGGCCAAGGCTGGCCTTCAGCACGGGCGCGCGCAAGAAGGGATTGGTGGCGCGCTCCAGGCCGATCCTTGTGGGCAATGTGGGCAGGCCCTGGGCGCGCAAAGCGGAGATTTCTCGGGCACGCTGCTGCAGGGCGGCGTTTTCACCATCCATGGCCAAGGCGAAGCGGGCATTGGCCTCGGTATATTCGTGGGCGCAATAGATGAGCGTGTCGTCCGGCAAGGCGGCCAGGCGCTGCAGGCTTTCCCACATCTGCGCGGGCTCCCCCTCGAACATGCGCCCGCAGCCCAAAGCAAACAGCGCATCCCCGACAAAGGCCAGCCGTGCCTCGGCGAAATGGAACGCGATATGGCCGAGGGTGTGCCCGCCTACGGCCAGCACGTCGGCGCGGTGGCGGCCCAATTGCATGAAATCGCCCCCCGCGATGATGCGATCGGGGGCCGATCCCAGGCGCGCCACTTCCGCCGGCCCGATGATCTGCGCGCCGGTGGCGGCTTTCAGCGCGGCATTGCCGCCGGCATGATCGGCGTGCCAATGGGTGTTCCAGATGGCGCTGAGCCGCCAGCCCGCTTGGCCCAGCGCCGCCAGGATGGCATCGGCATCGGGGGTATCGATGGCAATGGTCTCGCCGCTGCCCGGATCGTGCACGAGGAAGGCGTAATTATCGTCAAGAACCGGGAATTGGCGGATTTGCAGGGCAGTCATGCGGAGGGCTCCATGCGCATATCGATCCAGTACGGCAGGGGGATGTAAGACCCATGCGCCAAACCGCGCAGACTCTCCAGGCGTTTTATCAGGCGCGGCTGGGCCGCTTGGCGGCGCAGGCGGCCAATGCCCGGCTGCGCGCGGCTTGGGACACGCTTGGCGGGCTGGACGTGCTCGGCCTCGGCTATCCCCAACCCTTTTTGGAGCCATTCGCCAAAGCGGCGCGGCGCTGCATCTTGGCCATGCCGCAAGAGCAGGGCGCGATCCCCTGGGATTTGGGCCAAGGCAATGTGGTGCTGCTGAGCGAGCAGGCGCGCCTGCCCCTGCGGGACAATCTCTTCGATCGCGTGCTGATCGCTCATGGCTTGGAGGAAAGCGATTCCCCCCATCGGCTGCTGCGAGAGGTGTGGCGGGTCATGGCCCCGGAAGGGCGATTGATCGTGCTGGTGGCCAATCGAGCCGGGCTGTGGGCGCGCAACGAGGCGCAGCCCTTTGGGCATGGACGCCCGTATTCGCGCGGTCAATTGGCTGATCTGTTGCGTGGGGCCGCGCTTGAGCCGCTGGCCTCGGCGCGCGTTTTGTTCGCCCCGCCGGTGGATTGGCCGCTGATGCTGGCGCTTGCACCCAGGCTGGAAGAATTGGGTTCGGCCCTGGCTTTGCCCTTGGGCGGGCTGCTGCTGATGGAGGCCATCAAGCGCCAGCATATCAGCCCCGATCCGGGCCTGCGCAGCCCGGCGCGCGAAATAGGCCTCAAGCCGGCATGAGAAGCAAAAGACCGGCAGAGCGCGTGTTGGCTGGGCGGCGCGGGAAAAGCGCGCTAAGCTGGCCGCGTGATGCGGGCGGGAGAAATTGATGAACGCGCCGGGAATGTTGGAAATCTTGACCCAGCTCGCCGCCAAGCAGGCCGAGTTGATGTTTGCCTTGGTCAATTTCTATGGGCTGGTGGTGTTGGCCGTGGTCGGCTGGCTGGTCAACACCGCCAAGGATTCCGCCGGCGTTTCGTGGTTTCGCATCCTGTTGTTCAATGTCGGCTTTTTGTTTTTCTTTATGGCCACCTTTGCCGGCTTTTGGTTTTTGCTTGGCCAATTGCAAACCACGGTCAGCCTCTGGGCCGAGGCGGCCAAGGCCAATGGAATGGGCACGCAAGCCATCGCGGCCTTGACGTGGCTGCCGCCGCAGAAATGGCTGTATGCGCTTTGGGTGCTCAATGTCTCTTTGCTGGCGCTATCGACCCTCGTGCTGCGGCGCGGCGGCGGCGGCCGTTAGGACAGCCAGATGGGCCTTGAAGTGACGCAAGGGCTGATCCTGTCCGATTCCGATATCGAGGAATCCTTCGTGCGCGCCTCGGGGCCGGGAGGGCAAAATGTCAACAAGGTGTCCTCGGCCGTGCAATTGCGCTTTGATGCGCGGCGCTGCGCGTCCCTCAATGATGAGGTGGCCGCACGGCTGCTGCGCCTGGCGGGTTCGCGCGCCAACAAAGATGGGGTGATCCTGATTTTCGCCGATCGCTTCCGCGATCAGCAGCGCAATCGCGAAGATGCCCGCGCGCGGCTGGTGGCGCTGATCCAACAGGCGCTGATCGCACCGAAGCCGCGCCGCGCCACCCGCCCGCCCAAAGCCTCCAAGGAAAAGCGGCTGGAAAGCAAGGCCCATCGCGGCGAAGTCAAGGCGCTGCGGCGCACGCGTTTGCAGGATTGAGAGGGCCAGATGGGCGAATGGGTGGTGAACGGCCTTGGTGCCCTCAATCTGGCCGTGTGGATGTTCATGCTGGTGTTTTGGGGGCAGTTCTGGCGTGCCAATCAGCGGCTGAGGCCCGCTTCGCCGGTGCCGGCCTGGCCGGAAATCGTTGGCGTGATCCCGGCCCGCGATGAGGCCGATTCCATCGGGCGCGTCGTGCAGGCACATTTGGCCAGTGCCTATCGCGGCAAATTCACATTGATCGTGGTGGACGATTCCAGCAGCGACGGCACGGGGGCCTTAGCGCGTGCGGCCGCGAAGGCGCAGGCGCATGGATTGCGGGTTGTGGATGGCGCGCCCCTTGCCCCGGGCTGGACCGGCAAGCTATGGGCGCAGGCCCAAGGGCTGGCAAAAGCGCGCGAGGCCGCGCCCAATGCGCGTTATTTCCTGCTGTGCGATGCCGATATCGCCTTTGGGCCGGATACGCTGGCGAGGCTGGTGGCCAAAGCCGAGGCGGAAGATCTCGCGCTGGTTTCGCTGATGGCGCGCCTCGATGCGCGTGGCCCCTTCGCCAGCCTGCTGATCCCGGCCTTCGTGTTCTTCTTCCAGAAGCTCTATCCCTTCGCCTGGGCCAATGACCCGGCGCACAAATGCGCGGCCGCGGCCGGCGGCGTGATGCTGATCCGAGCCGAGGCGGTGGAAGAACTGGATTTGCCGGCCAGCATACGCGGGGCATTGATCGATGATTGCAGCCTGGCCGCCAAGGTCAAGGCCAGCGGGCGGCGCATCTGGCTGGGCCTGGCCGAGCCCGGCGCTGCCGTTTCCCTGCGCGATAATCGCGCCATCGGCTCGATCTGGTCCATGGTGGCGCGCACCGCCTATGCGCAACTGGGCCACAGCCCGCTTATTCTGATGGGCTCCCTGCTGGGCTTGTGTTTTCTGTATCTCACCGGCCCTGTTTTGGCCGTGAGCGGGGCGCTGCACGGGCATGTGCCGGCGCTTTGGTTCGGCGCATCCGCCTGGGTGCTGATGAGCC
>CAZAGL010000133.1:0-6469 GCA_964484435.1 uncultured Caulobacteraceae bacterium | reverse complement strand
ATCACGATGGCGAACTTCGCCGGGTCACAACAGGTCGGGGGGCCGTTCGGGCATGGCCGTGTGTTTACCGATTTCAATTTTTATAGACTGAAAAACGGCCAGACGGTCGATGCTGGTATCCATGTTCCGAATTGACCACATATTCACGAGCCCTGGGGCATGACGCGTCGATCGATCATCCTGATTGGCTTGGCCGTCATCGCCCTCATGGGCATGGTGATGTTTGGCGGGCGAGGCAAAACAGCCGCAGAGGCAGCTTCAGCTGCGCCCCCTGCAGCGGCGGCGAGCGGCGCACGGGCACCCGTAGAGCGTGCTGAGACTTTGCGCTGGGCCAAGGAAAGGCCGGCACCGGCCCAGCCCAAGGCCGAAAGCCTGTCGGCGACGTTTGCCTTGGAGGACGGCAAGACCGTCACGCTTGATTATATCGATGCCCGCAATTACCGCTTCACGACCCAGAACAGCGTGTTTCAGACCTATGTTCTTGATGGCAAGATCTACCTCTATGCGCCGGCCGATGATACCCAGCCTGAGCGGATCTGGCTGTATGGCCGGTTGGGTGCGGCATCATCGCAATCCAAAGCGGATCCGGCGCAGCCAGTACTGAAGCCCACCACCATCCCCGCCGCCGGCGTTGCGGCATGGGGCGATGTCGGCCCTGTTTATGATGTCAGCGTCAGCCGATCGGGGCCCATCGGCATCCCGGTGGATGCCACCGTTGCAAGGGCCCCGTCGCTGGCGCGCGCCCAATGGTCGATCGTGACGTTGCTGCTGCCTTCGATGGACATGTCGTTGTGCGGGAATGGCGTTCAGGCGGTAACCAGCTGGTGGCCCCAGGATTTGACCGGCGCGGGTTTTGCCATTGTCGCGACTTCGGCTGGTGTCCGTCTCGATGGCCCGCTGCGAACTTCGCCCGGGCCGTTGAGCTTGCCGGGGAAGTCGGCCATCATCATTCATCCTCTGTCGCGGCTATAGCAGGCCTCTGAAGGCGTCGCGCGGGTGCCATTGCTTGCGCCGGGGCGTAATCTTTGCCAAGCCAATCGCGGTGCCGCGATGTCGGTGCGAGGGAGGCCCCATGATCCGCCCGATCTATCTTTATGGCATGCCCGGCTCGCTCTATACCGCCAAGGTGCGCGCCTATCTGCGCAAGCGGCGCATCCCCTTCATCGAGCGCGCACCCGCCCATGATGCGTTCCGCGCGCGGATCCTGCCGACCGTGGGGCGATGGATCATTCCGGTGATCGAGCTTGCCGATGGCACGATCGTGCAGGATGGGGCAGACATCCTCGCGCATTTCGAGCGGCAAGCCCCCTTCGCCATTCCGGCATCGCCGGTTATGGAGGTGTTGGCGCGGGTGTTGGAATTGTTCGGCAGCGAGGGGCTGCTGCGCCCGGCCATGCATTATCGCTGGAATTTCGACGCCGAAAACCTCGATTTCCTGCGCAATGATTTTTTGAGCGGCCTCGCCCCCAAAGCCGATGACGAGGCGGGCCAGGCGATCTTCGCCACAGCCAGCACCCGCATGCGCGCTGCGGCGGTGATTTTTGGGGTTGTGCCCGATCATTTCGAGGCGATCGAGACGGCCTATGGCGAGTTTCTCGCGTTGTTCGAGGCGCATCTGCGCGATGTTCCTTATGTGCTCGGCGGGCAGCCAAGCCTTGGGGATTTTGGCCTATTGGGGCCGCTTTATGCGCATTTGGGCCGCGACCCCGTGCCGGCCCGGCTGATGCAGCGCGCCGCGCCGCGCGTCTGGCGCTGGGCCGAGCGGATGAATGCCCCGCCTGATGAAGGGGAAAGCGAATATCTGGATCACCCCGATGCGCTGTTCAGCCCGCAGGCTTTGCCCGAAAGCCTGCTGGCCTTGCTGCGCTATGTCGCGCGGGAATATCTGCCGGAAATCACCGCGCATGTGGATTTCACCAATACCTGGCTGGAGGCGCAGGGCCAAGACATCACCGGCAGCAATGGATTGAAACGCCCGCATGAACGGGTTCTGGGCATGACGGCTTTTCCCTGGCGGGGCCGGCAATTGCACATCGCCATCATGCCGTATCGCCTCTATCTGCTGCAGCACATCCAGGATGCCGCTGCCAGAGCAGGGCCAGAGGAGCGGGCCCGCATCGAAGGCATTCTGGTCGCCACCGGGCTCTCGCCCTTGCTGACACTCAAAACCCATCGCCGGGTGGAGCGGGTCAATTCCCTGGAAGTATGGGGCCCCGATTTGCGGGCTTGCACGACGTGAACGCTGCCAGCACCATGGCGCTGGAATTTGGGAGCATGCCACAATGATCGATCTTTACACGTCCGCTACGCCCAATGGCTGGAAGGCTTCTGTCACGCTGGAAGAGTTGGAATTGCCCTATTCCGTGAAAGCCATCAATCTTCAGGCCGCCGAACAGAAAACCCCGCAATTCCTGGCGATCAACCCCAATGGCCGCATCCCCGCCATTATCGATCGCGGCGAAGGCGATTTTGCCGTGTTCGAGAGCGGGGCGATCATGATCTATCTCGCGGAAAAGGCGGGCCGTCTGCTGCCCAGCGATGCCAAGGGCCGCAGCCTCGTGCTGCAATGGCTGATGTTTCAGATGGGCGGGATCGGCCCGATGATGGGCCAGGCCAACGTGTTTTTCCGCTATTGGCCCGAAAAAATTCAGCCTGTCATCGATCGCTATCAGGGCGAGGCGGCGCGCCTGTTCGGCGTGCTGAACGGCCGGCTGGAGAAGGAAGAATATCTGGCGGGGCAATATTCCATCGCCGATATCGCCAATTGGTGCTGGGTGCGCACCCATGCCTGGTCCGGCGTGGAGATGGAGCCCTTCCCGCATCTGCAACGCTGGCTCGATGCCATCACCATGCGCCCCGCTGCCGATCGCGGCGTGCGCATCCCGGTGGATCGGCCCTCGGTGCGCACGCCAGAAGAACAAGAAGCCTTCGTCAAGGCCGCGCAATCCATGCTCCAGACGGGCAAGAATTGAGGCATGATCAAGACTGTCCTGACGCGCATGGGCGCGCAAAGGGGGGCGCTGCGCCAAGGGATCGGGCCGCGTTTTGCCGAGGCCTTTGAATTCGTGGTGTTCGGGGCTGTGGCCCTGCCGTGGATCTTCCTGGGCCTGCGCCCTGGTTCCGTGCCAATTTACGGGTTGGCAGCGCTCTTTGCTTTCGTGCTGGGCTGGCTGCTTTTGGCGCTGCGCGGCGGCGATGGGGAAAAAGCGCGGCGCGCCCGCGATCGCGGCCTCGTGGTGCTTTGCTTGGCCGTGATCCTGGCCGGGGGCATGGCCTGTATCGTCACCTTTCTTCCGCGAAAAATGGCGGCATCTGAGTGGGTTCCTCCACCTTCCACGCTAGAAACACAGTTTGAAACGCCGGCACCTGCGCCAAAGTAAAGCCAAATCTCGCTCAATCGCAGCCAATCGGAGGTATGCCATGCTGGTTTCAGGCCATCGCTCCTTGGGGCGCAAGCTGCTGCTGATCTGCGTGTTGGCGGCCTTGATGAGCCTGCCGGCCTTCGCCGTGTTTGGGTTGATCCTTGAGCGCACGTATCGCGCCCAGGAGGTGGTGCGCGAAGTGGGGGCCACCTTTGGCGGGGAGCAGGCCTTTTCCGGGCCCATGCTGGCCGCGCCCTATAAGGCCAGCCGCACGATCAGCGGCCCTGATGGCAAGCCCGCGACCGAGTTTGACAGCGGCTGGTATGTGGTCTTCCCCGCAGCCGGAACCGGCGATGGGCTCGTGGATGTCGATGTGCGCCAGCGCGGTTCGTTGTTCAAAGTGCGCACTTACCGCGCCGGGGTGAAATTCGAGGGGGAGTTTGATCTTACGCGGGAGCCCTCGGCCGCGCCCGAAGGGGCGATCGTGGATTGGGGCCGCGCCGTGCTGCTGATCGGCGTTTCTGATCCACGCGGCGCGCAAAAGGCCGAAGTGCGCATCGATGGCGGGGCGGTGCAACAGCTCCAGCCCGGCACGGCCTATGGCACCATCTCGGCAAGTCTTGCGCTCAACGGCGCGGGGGAGCTGAAATGGCTGAAGCTGGATATGGGCGAAATCGTGCGCCCGCAGGCGCGCTTCAAAATCGCCGCCGATCTGGCCTTTACCGGGGTGGAAAGCGTCACGCTTTCGGCGTTCGCCAAGGATACCAAACTCAGTCTGATGGGCAATTGGCCTCATGTGTCGTATTCGGGGGCCTTTCCCTCCAGCATCGAGGCGGTGCCGGCCGGTGGCTTTTCGCGCCGATGGAGCATTCCTTATGTGGCGCGCGGGCTCGATGGGGCAGGCGTGGCGAACGCCACCGCGATCAGCCCCAATCTGGCGGTCAGTGCCCGCCTGCTCGATCCGGCCAATCCCTACAAGGCAGTTGAGCGCTCCTTGAAATATGCCTTGATGTTCATTGGCCTGATCTTTTTGGCCTTTTTCGTGCTCGAAACCGTCAGCGGCAAGCGCGTGCATCCGGCCCAATATGTGCTGATCGGCCTGGCGCAGGTGGTGTTTTATCTCCTGCTGCTGTCCATCGCCGAGCGGGTGGGCTTTGACATCGCGTTTTTGATCGCGGCAGGGGCCACGGTGGCGCTGATTTCGAGCTATGCTGGCACGGTGTTTGATAGCCGCGCGCGGGGCCTGGCCGCTTTGTTCGTGTTCAGCGCGCTCTATGGCCTCATCTATCTGCTGATGCGGCTGGAAGATTTCGCGCTTCTGGCGGGGGCCTTGGCGGCTTTCGCGGCGATCGCGGCGGTGATGTTTTTCACCCGCCGTGTCACCTGGTATGATGTGGGCGCGGCCGGGCAGGGGCCTTCCGCGCCCGTGGACCGCCCGTTTATGGGCCCTCCTCCTCCGCCACCCGCGAATTCGTGAGCGAATCGGGCATATCGGGGCTTCGCATGGGCACAGCTTGCGGCTACACCCGATGATGGCGCGGCTGCGCGCGTGGGTTTTCTTGAAGGCGAGATCATGGTTGAGCTGACGCTTCCCAAAAACTCCCAGGTGCGCCAGGGGCGCAAATTTGCCGCCCCCGCCGGGGCCAAGCGCACCCGTACGTTCAAAATCTATCGCTATGATCCCGAAAGCGGGGAAAATCCCCGTTGGGATACCTATAAGGTGGATCTCGATGCCTGCGGGCCGATGGTGCTGGACGCGCTGATCGCCATCAAGGCGCAATCGGATTCGACGCTCACCTTCCGGCGCTCCTGCCGGGAGGGGGTGTGCGGCTCGTGTGCCATGAATGTTTCGGGTCGCAACACCTTGGCCTGCACCAAGGGCATGGCCGATCTCCCTGGCGGCACGATCACCATCAGCCCCTTGCCGCATATGCCGGTGCTGAAGGATCTGGTGCCCGATCTTTCCGGCTTTTATGCGCAATATGCCGCGATCGAGCCGTGGCTGCACACCGATTCGCCGCAACCGGAGAAGGAATGGCTGCAATCGCCGCAAGAGCGCGCCAAGATCGATGGCCTCTACGAATGCATTTTGTGCGCGTGCTGCAGCACGTCTTGTCCTTCTTATTGGTGGAATCAGGAACGGTTTTTGGGGCCGGCCGTCTTGCTGCAGGCCTATCGCTGGATCAGCGACAGCCGCGATGAGGCCAGCGGCGATCGGCTCGATCAGCTTGAAGATCCCTTCCGGCTCTATCGCTGCCACACGATCATGAATTGTGCGCAGGTTTGCCCCAAGGGCCTCAATCCCGCCAAAGCCATCGCCGAAATCAAAACCGCATTGGTGGAGCGCCAAGTTTAGCGGGAGGAAATCGGGGAGGCGTGCTCATGGCGCAGATCGTGCAGCGGCCGGTCATCTATTTTGCTATGTTGGCCTTGACGACAGCCTGCGCGCTGGCGGGCATTCTTTCCACGCAGTTGCTGTCGGCGCGACTGCGGGCCGGGCCGCAAGTCATCGCCGTGGACAAAGCGGATTTGCAGGCCGCGCTGGAGGATTCTCCCTGGTTCACGCTGGAAGATGCGGGCCGGCCTCCTGATGCGGTTATGCCCGAGGTGTGGCTGCTCAGCGCATTGCATTGCCCGCCTTGTCAGCAAGTGGAGGCCAAGGCCAAAGCCCTGGAAATCGAGGTCGCGGTGCTCATCATCGCCCCGCGCGGGGCCGATCGCGGGATGCAGCGCGCCTTGGCGGAAATCTCACGCCGGCGCAGCGCGCAGGTCCTGCAGGATTGGCGGGCGCGCCCGGATCGGCCCCTTCCGGTTCTGGCCGGTGTCCAAGATGCCGATCTCGGCCCGGCCGCCGTCGCCGGCTATGCCGAATGGAGCCATGCCAGCTTTGACCGCCTGGAAAAAGTGGCCGCCGCCAACGGCTTGGTTTTGAAGGCACCTGCCTTGCTCTGGCGGCGCGGGCGCGAATGGCGCATGGCCACCAACCCCAACGAAGAGGCGTTTCGGGCTTTGCGCCAAGATCTCAAGGCGGGCAGCTAGCAGGCTGCTGAAGAAGTCCCGCGGGTCGCGATGCGAGGCGATTTGCGGGCTGGCCAGGGCATCGTCAA
>CAZAGL010000132.1:0-6473 GCA_964484435.1 uncultured Caulobacteraceae bacterium | reverse complement strand
AATTTGAAGCGGCGTTTACGCCTGGCCCGAAAATTGAGCTGCCGGTGTTCTTGGATGCGGCCACCACCATCCTTTCCATGGGCATGTTGGGGCTGAGCACATCGTATCCGGTGCAGGTGTTTGGGATTGCTATCGCTTTTGGAGTGAGCGCGGCCTATGCCTTCAGCGCGATTGCGGGGCAGTTTGCAAGCAAGAGGGGAACATGAAAACGTCGCAAACGGATGTGGTGATCATTGGGGCCGGCCCGGCCGGATCGGTCGCGGCGGCCATGCTGGTCAAGCGCGGCTATCGTGTCGAGGTGCTGGAGCGCCAACATTTTCCCAGGTTTTCCATCGGAGAAAGCCTGTTGCCGCAATGCATGGAATTCCTGGCCGAAGCCGATTTGCTCGATTGCGTCCACGCGGCCGGCTTCCAGTTCAAGGATGGCGCGGCCTTCCATCGTGATGGCGTGGATAGCACGATCTATTTCCCTGAAAAAAGCGCGCCGGGCCCGGCGACAACCTATCAGGTCAAGCGCGCCGATTTTGATCATTTGCTGGCGCAAGGCGCGGCGGCCAAGGGCGCATCGTTCACCTTCGGCGAGGAGGTGATCGCCTTCACCAGCGATGCCGCCGGCGCCTGTGTCACCGTGCGCAGCGAGGCGGGCGAAATGCGCCAGATCCATGCGCGCTTTGCCCTCGATGCCAGCGGCTTTGGCCGCACTTTAAGCAAATTGCTGGATTTGGAAGCACCTTCCAAATTCCCGCCGCGCCGTTCTTTGTTCGGCCAAGTGGTGGATCACATTCGCGATCCCGATTTCGATCGCGACAAAATCCTGATTTCGATCCATCCGCATAATCGGCAGATTTGGTTTTGGCTGATCCCGCTGGCCGATGGCCTGTCTTCCATCGGGGCTGTCGGCCCCGCCGAGGCCCTGGAGGCCGGCGCCGGCAGCGATCATGAGCGCCTCTGGGCCCTGATCGGGGATGTGCCCTATCTGGCCCGCGTGCTCAAACATGCCGAGGTCCATCGCCCGATCAGCACGATCATGGGCTATGCCTGCGCGGTCAATTCGCTGATCGGGCCGCGCTATGCGCTGCTTGGCAATGCTGCGGAATTTCTTGATCCGGTGTTCTCCTCCGGCGTGACCATCGCCATGAAATCGGCCAGCCTGGCCACCAAATTGATCGATCTGGAATTGCGCGGCGAGGCCGTGGATTGGCAAAGCGGGTTTGTCGAGGAATTGTATGTGGGCATCGAAACCTTTCGTGCCTGCGTGGAGGCTTGGTATTCTGGGCGCCTGCAGCGCATCATTTTCAATCGCCCCAAAGCCATGAATGATGCCACGAGGTTGCTGACCTCGGTCTTGGCAGGCTATGCCTGGGATCGTAAAAACGCCATTGTCCGTGAACCGCGGCGGTTTTTGGAGCTGTTGGACGAATTGTGCGTGAGCTGATCGCCTATGCGGGCGCTTTGGCCCTGGCTGGTTGCGCCACCAAGGTGGCCCCCGCCTTGCAACCTCTGGCCCCGATTTCCGTGCAGCCATTGGGCCAAATTCTGGATCGGCATGTCCAGATCACGCGCGATGCGGGCCTGAATTTGCCGGCGCGGCCGGGCTATCCCGAGGCCCGCACGCTCAGCCAGCTGGTGCGCGCGCAATATGGCACGCGGCGCGGTGTCTTTGAGGCGGGGCTCACCCTCTCGCCGGACCGCGTGGACTTGGTGATCACTTTGCCGAGCGGCCCGCGTTTGGCCAGCATGTCCTGGGATCAGGATGCCATCACCGAAACGCGCGCGAAGGGGCCTTTTCAGGCCGCGCCGGGCGCCAACATGCTGGGCGATATCTTTTTGTGCTTTTGGCCGCGCGAGGCGGTGGCCGCGGCCCTCGATCGCTCCTTGGAGGTCGTCGATCAAGCCGATGGGCGGCGCCTGATCAGCCAGGATGGCAATCTTGTCATCGAGATTTCGCGTGCCCCGGAAACGCCGCACATCACCCGGCTGCGCAATCTTGCGCTCGATTACCAATTGATCATCGAAACCTCGCCATGAGCCCGGCCCCGATCCATATCGCGGCCTATGGATTGGCCTGCGCCCTTGGCCCCGATGCGGCCAGCATTTCGCGCAATCTGTTTGCCGACCGGCCACCCAGTGCGCCGCCTCGGGACGATCTGATCGATGGGCGCGATGTGCCGGTGGGGCGGCTGCCCTTTGCCTTGCCATCACACCCCGGCGAGACGCGCACCAATTGCCTGCTGGCGCATTGTTTTGCGCAAATCGCGCCGGATGTTTTGGGCGCGCGCGCCCGCTTTGGCGCGCAGCGATTGGCCCTGGTGCTGGGGGCCTGCACCACGGGCATCAAAGAGGCGGGGGAGGCGATGGCCTATCGCCATGCGCACGGGGATTGGCCGGCGGGATTTCGCCTGCAAGCCCAACAGCTCGATGACGGGGCCTGGTTCTTGGCCAAATTGGCCGGGATCGAAGGGCCGACCTATTCCATTTCGACGGCCTGCACTTCCGGCGCGCGGGCCTTGGCGGCGGGCGCGCGGCTTTTGCGCGCCGGCCTGTGTGATGCGGTGCTGTGCGGCGGGGCCGATTCGCTCAGCCCCCTGACGCTCAATGGCTTTGCCGCGTTGGAATCCCTATCGCAAACGGCCTGCAATCCCATGAGCGCCAATCGCGATGGCATCCATATCGGGGAGGCGGGGGCGCTGTTCCTGCTGACGCGCGAGCTTAGCCCCTATCGCCTTTCCGGCTGGGGCGAAAGCGCGGATTCCTACCATATTTCCGCGCCTGATCCCAGCGGAGCCGGCGCGGAAATGGCCTTGCGCGGCGCGCTGGCCAAAGCGGGCCTCATGGACAGCGACATCGGCTTTGCCCACATGCACGGCACGGCAACGCGGCTGAATGACGCGATGGAGGCAGCGGTGCTGCATCGCATGTTCGGCGAGGACCTGCCTTGCGCGTCCACCAAGCCCTTGACCGGCCACACCCTGGGCACAGCCGGGGCGCTGCAGGCGGCCTTTTGCATCATGGCCCTTCAAGAAGGGCGCTTGCCGCCGCATCATTGGGATGGTGCGCGCGATCCGGCTTTGCCCCCGATCCGCTTGGTTGGGCGGGCAGAAAGCTGGGCTGGCCGCCATGCCTTGAGCGCCAGTTATGCTTTTGGCGGCAACAACGCGGCTTTGGTGATTTCCAGGGAATGAAGGATTTGCCGCCCATCACCGACTTGATCCCCCATCGAGGGGCCATGCTGCTCATCGCGCGCTTAATGAGCGTGACGCGCGATCACGCCCTTGCCGAGGCCAAAACAGGCGGCGATCATGTGTTTTTTCAGGAAGGCAAGGGAATCCCCGCTTATATCGGCCTGGAAATGATGGCGCAGACCGTCTGCGCATGGGATGGATATTGGCGCAGGCAAGCCAAACAGGGCCCGGCGATTGGCTTTCTTTTGGGCTGCCGGCGCTATTGCACAACCCGGCCTTATTTTCTGGAGCAGGAAACCTTGTGCGTGGAGGCCATCCCGATGCTGGCGGATTCTGAAATGGGCTCCTTTCGCTGCCGGATTTATACCCCGGATGGGCAGGAGCTGGCCTCCAGCACGATCAGCGCCTATCGTCCCGCGTATTCCACGGGGGGATGAGGATGGAGTTGAAGCCGCGAGTGGGCCGCCCAATTCTGGTGACCGGGGCCAGCAAGGGCATCGGCCAGGCCATCGCGCTGCGCCTTGGGGAAGAAGGCTATCGCGTGACCGCCCATTTCGGCCGCGATCGCGCCGGCGCTGAGCGGACCGTAAAGGAAATCCTCGCCAAAGGCGGGCAGGGCGATGTCCTGGGCTTTGACGTGTGCGATCGCGAACACGCCCGCGGCGCGCTGGAAGCGCATATTGGCGCGCATGGGGCGTTCTGGGGGATCGTGTTGTGCGCCGGAATCATGCGCGATGGGCCGTTCGCGGGCATGGAGGGCCCGGCCTGGGATGAGGTTTTGCGCACCAATCTGGATGGATTTTACAATGTGCTGCGCCCGTTGACCTTGCCGATGATCCGCAGGCGCGATGGCGGGCGCATTGTGGTGCTGAGTTCGGCTTCCGGCCAGGTGGGAAATCGCGGGCAGGTCAATTACAGCGCGTCCAAGGCCGGGTTGATCGGCGCGGCCAAGGCCCTGGCCATGGAATTGGCCAGCCGCGAAATCACCGTCAATTGCATCGCCCCCGGCTTTATCGAAAGCGCGATGACGCAGGACTTGCCCGCCGAAATCCTCAAAATCGTGCCCATGCAGCGCATGGGCAATTCGCAGGAAGTGGCCGCCTTGGCCGCCTTTTTGATCTCCGAGCAGGCCGGCTATATCACCCGCCAGGTGATCGGCATCAATGGCGGGTTGGTCTAATGCGCCGCGTTGTCGTCACCGGGATGGGCGGGATCTGCGCGCTGGGCAGCGAATGGGCGCAGATCGCCGCCAGAATGCGCGCCGGCGAAACCAGCACCCGCTATATCTCCGAATGGGATCGCCTGACCGATCTGACCTGCAAGGTCGGCGCGCCGGCCGATTGGTTCGTGCATGAGGGATTTTATCCGCGCCCGAAAATCCGCTCCATGGGCCGGGTTTCGGTGATGGCCGTGCACGCCGCCGAGCAGGCTTTGCGCCAGGCCGGGCTGCTGGACGCGCCCGAATTGCGCGCCGGGCGCGCGGGTGTGGCCTGCGGCTCGTCTTTCGGCTCGACGCCGCCCTGCAAGGATTTCGTGAGCTTTCTCGATAGCGGCAAGGCCGGAGCGCTCAATGCCACTTCCTATATCCGCATGATGGCCCACACCACGCCGGTGAATATCAGCGTGGCCTTCGGCCTGACCGGGCGCATCTTGACCACCTCATCGGCCTGCACATCTGGCTCGCAGGGGATCGGCTTCGGCTTCGAGACCATCCGCGATGGGCGCGCCGAGATCATGATCGCCGGCGGCTCGGAGGAATTCTGCCCGACCATGGCCATGGTCTTTGATCGGCTCTATGCCACCACATCGCGCGGCAATGCCAATCCCGCCGCGGCCTGCCGCCCCTTCGATGCCCGGCGCGATGGCATGGTCATCGGGGAGGGATCGGCGATGCTGATCCTGGAAGAGCGCGAACACGCGCTGGCGCGCGGGGCGCGCCCGCTCGCCGAGATCGTGGGCTTTGCCACCAATGCCGATGGCGTGCACATCTCCCATCCCGCGCAGGAGACGCAGGCCCGCGTCATGCGCGAGGCGCTGCAAGTGGCCGGGCTGGCCGCGTGCGATATCGACTTTATCAGCGGGCATGGCACCTCGACGCAGGCGGGCGATTGGGTGGAATCGCAGGCCACGGCCGAGGTTTTCGGCCCCCATATTCCGTTCCACACGCTCAAAGGGCATTTCGGCCACAGCCTGGGCGCGTGCGGGGCGATCGAGGCCTGGCTCGGCATTCATATGATGCAGGATGGATGGCTATGCCCCATCGCCAATTTTGCCGAGCCGGATCCAAAATGCGCTGATCTCGATTATGTCAGCGGAGCGGGGCGGGCCGTGCAGGCGCAGCACTTCGTTTCCAACAATTTCGCCTTTGGCGGGATCAACACGTGCTTGGTGTTGGCCCGGGCCTGAGGCCGCGCGCCAGGCAAATCACGCGAACACGCCCAGTTCGCCAAGGGCGGCTTCGATCTCCCCCAAATGATAAGAAAAGCGCAAACGCTGTTTTTCCAAATCCCGCGTCAATTTCAGGCGCACAAAATCATGGGGCTGCAAGATCTGGCGAAACTTGACGCGGGCCATGTCCGCGCTGGGCAATTCCAATTGCCATAGCCGCCTGGCCAGCAAGGCTGCGATATGCACCTGGGCGATGCCGGGCAAGATCGCCCGTTCCGGAAAATGGCCATCAAAGAAAATGAGATCGGGCGCGAGCACGAAGGCGAATTCCGCCTCGGTGTCGCTGACGTGGAGCATTTCCGATTGCAGCGGGGCCAAGACATCGGGCGCATCGAACAGGGCGCGCAAGCTGGAGAGCACATGCTTTCCCTGCGAATCCGTGGGGATGGCCTCCAGGAAGCGCCAATGCTTGGGCCGCTCGGCGGGCTCAAGCCATTGCGCGCAGGCTGAGCGCAATTGGCGCGAGAGGCGAAAGCTGCCTAGCGCCTCGTGCTGCGCCTTGCCCGCTTCGCTCAAAATGACGATGGCGGCCAAGGAGTGTTTGCGCGCAGGAAGGCTCAAGGCCAGGGCGCTGGCCACCTCGCCGAGCCCGCACAGCGCCTGCTCCACCCGCGTGAGTGACACCCGCTTGCCATCGATCTTTTCGATCCGATCCTGGCGCGGGCGCAGATGAAAGCGCCCGTCGGGCAACAATAGGATGCCATCGCCGGTGCGGTGCACATGGCCATCCATGCCGCGGGGCGATTGGGTTTCCAGCGCGCCATCGCTGGCGGCGAACACGCGCACATCGGGAAGGGGCGTCCAGGGGCTGAGCGGGCTGTCTTGCCGGCGCCAGGCGATGCC
>CAZAGL010000131.1:0-6475 GCA_964484435.1 uncultured Caulobacteraceae bacterium | reverse complement strand
GCGTCCTGCGGAGCGCATCATGCCTTATATCCCCAACGGATGGCGAATTGGCGGCTAGATTTTGGGTGGAGCCGGGCTGCTGACCGGGGTGAGCGTGATCGCGGCCGGTGCGCTGACCAGTTATGCCGGCACCATGCAAGAAGTGCGCGATATCGATCAGGCGGCGATCAATTTCGCGGTCAGCGACATGATGCATGACGCGCTGAACGGGGATGTGCTCAGCGCCCGCTTGCTCGGCATCAGCGCACCCAGCGAGCGGCGCGCCATCGAGGCCGATTTGGCCGCCCACGCGCAATTGTTCCAAGATAAGCTGGCCGCCAACAAAGCCCTCGGTTTGCCGCAGGAGATTCGCTCCAAGTTCGAAGCGGTGGATGGCGATCTCAACGCCTATATCGCGGCCGCCCGCGCCGCCGTGGACACGGCGTTCTCCGGCAATGCCAGCCCCGCCGCGTTCAAAGCGTTCGATGAGGCCTTCGAGGCGCTGGAAGCCCGCAATGATGCGGTGCGCGCGGAACTGGAAGCGGGTGCCGATGCCATTGAGCACCAGGCCGAAGCCGCCCGCCAGCGCGCCTTGTTGCAGATCCTGCTGGCGGGTTTGTTCGCCGTGGGCCTGATGGGGGCGCTGGGCTATTGGGTCCATGGCACCATCCGCCAGGGCTTGGCCGCCTTGGCCAAGGCGCAAAGCCGAATTGCCGCCCGTGAAACCGAAGTGGAGATCGAGGGCCAAGATCGCCCGGATGCCTTGGGCGCGTTGGCGAAAAGCCTGGAGGAATTGCGCACCATCGCCATTTCTGCCTTCCGGGCCGAGGCGGCTGTCACCGACAGCGCCGCGCCGATTTTGATCGCCGATGGGCGCGGAATGATCACCAGCGCCAACCGGGCCTTCGTGCAAATGGCGCAAATGCGCGCGGAGGATTTCCGCCGTGCCAGCCCCGATTTCCATCCCGATCGCCTGATCGGGCACCCGCTCAGCGAACTGCGCCGCGGCGGGCTTGCTCAAGGCGGCCAGATCCAGCTCGGCAACGCGGTGTTTCACGTCACGGAATGGCCGGTGCGCGGCCCCAAGGGCGAGATTCTCGGCCAGGTGGAACAATGGCGCGATCAAACCGAGGAATTTGGCGCGCGCGAGGAAATCGAAGCCATGAGCACGCGCGCGGCGCGCGGTGATTTTTCCATGCGCATCCCCTTGGAAGGCAAAACCGGGTTTTTCGAGGTGCTGGCCAATAATCTCAACAGCCAGGCCGAAGTGGTGGAAAGCTCGCTCGAGGAGGCCAATCGCGCCCTCACCCGCCTGGGCGAGGGCGATGTCAGCGTCCGCTTTGAAGGGGCCAGGATGGGCCAGTTCAAGGCGCTGCAGGACAGCGTCAACCGCACCGCCAACGCCATGGGGGCGATCGCCAGCGATATTGCCGGCGCGGCTCAGAATGTGCGCACCAGCCAATCCAGCATTGCCGCGGGGGCTACCGATCTGGCCGCCCGCACCGAGCAGCAGGCCGCCAGCCTGGAAGAAACCGCAGCGGCCATGGAGGAACTGGCCGCCACCTTGCGCGAAGTGGTGGGCAATGCGCAAAATGCCGCCCAGCGCGCCGAAGTGGCCTCGGCGGGCTCGGAGGCGGGGGCCAAGGTGGCCGTGACCACCATGTCGGCGATGGAGCGCATCGAAGAGCGCACCTCGAAGATTTCGGAAATCGTTGGCCTGATCCAGAGCATCGCCTTCCAGACCAATCTCTTGGCGCTCAATGCCTCGGTTGAAGCGGCGCGGGCGGGGGAAGCGGGGCGGGGCTTTGCTGTCGTCGCCGGGGAGGTGCGGGCCTTGGCCGGGCGCACCGATTCGGCATCGCGCGATATTCGCCAGCTGATCGAAAGCGCCAATATCGAAGTGCGCAGCGGCGTGGATCTGGTTCGCCAAAACGCTGAAAGCCAGCAGGCCGTGCGCGCCGCGGTCAATGATGTGGCCACCTTGATCCGGCAGATTTCGGCATCAACGCATGAGCAATCGCAAGGCTTTGATGAGATCAATCGCTCGGTGAACCAGCTCGATCAGATCACGCAGATGAATGCGGCCCTGGCCAGCCGCACCAACCAATCCCTCGATGAAGCCGCCCACCATATCCAGGAATTGGAGGCGCGCATCGCCTTTTTCCGGAGCGAGTTGGATACGCGCGCGGTCGCGTTGCGCAGGCATCCGGCGGCGGCGTGAGGCTTGCGCTTCCTCGGCGGTGTTTGGGCCAGAGGCAGGCCAATGAAGTTCTCTCGCGAAAGGCAGGGTGCGTGGTTGTGGAGTGCGGTGTAGAACTTGTGGAATAGGCCTCCTAGTGTGCGCACGCAGCGAAGCGGAGTCCTCGACATTTCGGGGAGGAACATCTAGGCGAGCAGCCGACGTCGCAAAGTGATGATGAGAAAGTGGGGCAGCGTTCTCAAAAAAACGAAAAACGCAATATCGACCCCAGAACAAGTTGGGATTGAAGGGATGTCTGCACAAGCGCGAGCACTTGGGGAATCCCCCCTGAAAATCAGAGGCTGTGAAGGGGAAATTTCTCGGAAATCCTCAGAAACTCTGGGTTTTTGAGCGATTGGAGGACAAGCGCGCAGTGCTCAAACTCGCATTTGCGGGTCATCTTTCATATCAACGAATTGAAGGCTTTCAAACGCCGGAAATCGCCTTGCCGTTCAGGACTTTAGGCGATTTTTCGGGCCTAAAAGGGAAATGGCGCGCCGATCATGAGCACATCGATCCCTGACGTCTTGGATTGCCCGCTGACCGACGCGGATCTCGCGCGCATGCAGCGCACACCCCAGGTGAAGATCATTCGCCGGGCGCTGGGGCTCTCTCAAGAGGAGTTCGCGCGGCAATTCCACCTGCCCCTCGGCACGCTTCGGGACTGGGAACAGGCGCGCAGCGCGCCCGACAAAGCCGCCGAGGCGTATCTTCGCGTGATCGCCAGGGAGCTCGAAGTCGTGCGCCGGGCTTTCGCCCAATGCGCCCGCAGCGTATAGCAAAGCATGGGCACAGAAAAACGGATCCTGTTGATCATCGGCGGCGGCATCGCGGCCTACAAAAGCCTGCTCCTTATCCGGGATCTGGCCAAGATCGGCGTGCGCACACGGGCGATCCTGACCAAGGCCGGGGCCCAATTCGTGACGCCCCTATCCATTGGGGCCCTGACGGAAGATAAAGTCTACCAGGAATTGTTCGATCTCACCGATGAAGCGGAGATGGGCCATATCCAGCTTTCGCGCTCTGCCGATATGATCGTGGTTGCGCCGGCCACGGCCGATCTGATGGCCCGCGCGGCCCAGGGGCTGGCCAATGATCTGGCCAGCACGGCCTTGTTGGCCACCGATAAGCCGGTTTTGATGGCCCCGGCCATGAATGTGCGCATGTGGAACCATCCCGCCACCCAGCGCAATCTCGAAAGGCTGCGCGCCGATGGGGTGCGCCTGATCGGCCCCGATGCGGGGGAAATGGCCTGCGGGGAGTTTGGCCCCGGCCGCATGGCCGAGCCGCAGGCCATTCTGGCCGCCATCGAGGCCCTTTATGCCGAGCGGGCGCAGGCCCATTCCTTGGCCGGCAAGCGCATTTTGATCACGGCCGGCCCCACGCGTGAGCCGATCGATCCCGTGCGCTTTTTATCCAACCAATCTTCGGGCAAGCAGGGCTATGCCATCGCGCAGGCTTTGGCCCAATTGGGCGCGCAAGTGCATCTGGTCTCTGGGCCCGTGGATCTGCCCGCCCCGCCTGGCGTGCGGCTGGAGCGCGTCGAGACGGCCCGGGCCATGTTGGCCGCCTGCGAAGCCGCCTTGCCGGTGGATGGCGCGATCTGCGTGGCGGCGGTGGCCGATTGGCGCCCGATCGAGGCCGCCAGCTGCAAGATCAAAAAGGGGGCCGATGGCCCCCCCTTGATCGCCTTGACCGAAAACCCCGATATCCTGGCCGCTTTGGCGCGCCGCACAGGCAATCGCCCGCGCCTCGTGATCGGCTTTGCCGCCGAAACCGATTCGATCGAGGCGCATGCCAGCACGAAGCTGGCTAAGAAGGGCTGCGACTGGATCGTGGCCAATGATGTTTCCGGCGATGTGATGGGCGGATCCCATAACGAAGTCGCGATCTTGCGCGCCGGTGGTGTAGAAAGATGGCCGCGCATGAGCAAGGCCGAAGTGGCGCGCCGCCTTGCGGCGCAAATCGCGGCCGCGTTGAACGCGTAGGCACAATACGGGCTGGTTGGGGGAGATGGTGATGAATAATTGGCGGGGATATGGGCTGATCCTGGCTTTGGCCTCGATGCTTTGCGCGTGCGGTCGGGCGGGCGATGCGCAGGGGAATGGGCATGGCGTGGCGGTGCCAGCAGGGGCCGAAGCGGGCCAGGGCATCGATCCCGATGGGTTGGCGCGGGCGGCCGTGGCCGCCCAGAATGTGCCCGATCCCGATGGCAAGACGGCCTTGGCCTTGGCCGAGGCGGTGCGCGCTTTGCCCGCCTGGGCCCCGTTTTATCCCGGCGCGCGTTTGAGCCTCGATTCGGGCGCACAGAGCATTCATTCCGTGCAAGTGGGCTTCACCACCCCCGATTCCGATGACAAAGTGGCGGCGTTTTACATGAATTCCATGCGTGCCAAGGGCGATCCCACCGATCTGCCGGAGGACGGCGTGCGCAGCATCGAAGTGGCCAATGGCGATCAAACCGAAATCACCAGCGTGATTTTGATGCCGCTGGAAGCGGGCGGCACGTCCGGCATCATCCGCTATGAGCGCACGACCTAGCGCATTTTCAACAAAAGTGGAGTTGCGGTTTTGTGCCCGAAAATGCGCAGATTCAAAACACAGAGCATCGAACCCACCATAATCCGGCTCGGATTATGTTGACGATGCTCTAGCGCAGCTTTGGATCGCCTGTGCATGGCAGCTTTTGCCTCCGTTTTCTGGACACAAGGGCATCAGATTGAACGAGGCCCGGTTCGGTGCGCGCCTGCATGTGGCGGTTTTGCATTTGCAGGATTTTCGCAATCACGCCCAATTCGCGCTCGAACTGGATGATCGGCCCGTCTGCCTGATCGGCCCCAATGGGGCGGGAAAAACCAATATCCTGGAGGCATTGACCCTGCTTGCGCCCGGGCGGGGCCTGCGCGGCGCGAGCGCCGAGGAGATGGCCCGGGGCGGGGCGCAGGGCCTGGCCGCGCGCGCGCGCGCCTGGAGCGTGTTCGCGCAGTTGCGGCATGGCGAGGAGCGCCGCCAGATCGGCATCGGGCTGGAATTCGTCCCGGGCCTTGGCCATAAGCGCGTGGCGCGCCTCGATGGCCGCCCGGCCAGCAGCGGGGAATTGGCCAAAGCGGCGCGCATGGCCTGGGTCATCCCGGCGATGGACCGGCTGTTTGCCGGGCCGCCGGGGGATCGGCGCCGCTTTCTCGATCGGCTGACTTTGGCGCGCGCCAGCGAGCATGGCGCGGTCGCCAATGCCTATGAGCGCGCCTTGCGCGAGCGCCAGCGCCTGCTGGCCGAGCCGCGCCCCGATGGGGCCTGGCTATCGGGGCTGGAACAGGAAATGGCCGCCCACGGGGCGGCGATGGCCGCCGCCCGCGTCGAAACCTTGCGCCATTTGCGCCAGGCCATTGCGGCGCGCCCCTCGGCGGCCTTTCCCGAGGCGCTTCTGGCGCTGGAAGGGGATTTGGAGGCTGCCTTCGAAACGGGCGGCGTCAGTGCCGATATCGAAGAGGGTTTCGCGCGCGATTTGCGCGCTGGTCGCGGGCGCGATGGCGCGGCCGGGCGCGCGCTGACGGGCCCCCATCGCAGCGATCTGCTGGTGCGGCACGGGCCCAAAGACATGCCCGCCAGCCTCTCCTCGACCGGGGAGCAAAAAGCCCTGCTTTTGGGCATTGTCATCGCCCATGTGCGGGCGCTGAGCCAGGATCCCCTGGCCGGCCCGGCGCTTCTGCTGCTGGATGAGGCCGGCGCGCATCTTGACGCGGCGCGCCGGGAGGCGCTGGCCATGGAATTGCTGGCGCTGCCTGGGCAAGCCTGGCTCACCGGCACGGACGCCAGCCTGTTCGAGGCCTTCGATCGCCAAGCCCAGCGCTTTTGGCTCAGCGAGGATGGCCTAAGCCAAGCACCCCAAGTTTAGGTCCGGCCCCGAACAGGGTGGCGGCGCTCTCGTGGCGATGGTGGTTTGCGTGAACGTTCCGGGCTAAATCGGGCACCGAAGCAACACGAACCCACGCTTTTTCGCCGAAAGCGGGCAGCCTGACCCGATAACCGGAACGACGGTTTTTGGGGTAAGAGCGGACATCCACCGACCCCGCCGTCCTCGTGCCGCTAAGCAATGTTTGATTTGATAGGTCCGGTCGGCGCTCTATAGAATGACTCTATTGAACGGTGGTCCGACATGCTGCGCCTTCTCCTCTCTGCTTGCATCTTGTTTGGCTCAGTTGCCCTAGCAGCCTGTCGGGTTCACCGGCAAATCATGCTAGGTTTGCCCCATGGCGA
>CAZAGL010000130.1:4928-6510 GCA_964484435.1 uncultured Caulobacteraceae bacterium | reverse complement strand
GTGCTGGGCAAAGCGACCCCGGGCGGCAAAGCCGGATTGGAAGCGCTGGGCGCGGCTGAAAAAGCGCTTTCGTACTTGGCTTGGCCATCTGCGGACGCGGCAGATTCTGTAACGACCTCGATGGGGGCCGCACGCTCCGCGCCGCGCTGCGGCGGGCTGCAGGCCGCGAGCGCCAGCAGCAAAGCCCCGAACGCAATCCCATTTGCCCTGCGCATCTGCACCTCCATACGGAGAGGGCAGTTCACAACATGAACACGGCGTAATCTTGGCGGCTGCACGCCAACCAGGTGACCACCAAATACGAACGATCCTACTGGGCCGGCGGCGACGCGGCCTCGGCTGGTGCGGTAACTTCTGCCGTTGCGGGTGCTTCGGCCTGGCCGCCATTTAAATGGAAGATTATGTATTGATTGGCCGTTTCGGCCACGTAATTCATGAGATTGTTATCGGTGGAGCCGAAGGTCCAGGCACCGGCAAAACCGTTCGAGGATTTGGAGATGGTCGGATTGGCCAGAAGCGTTCCGGAGGCCGCGTCAATCAATTGCATGCTGACCGATAAGTTGGAATCACCCGAAAGCGCACCAACCCAAAAGCGCGCGCCCCCGCTAACGATTTGCAGCGACTGAATGCGCGGCTTGATGATGAGTTGCTTCGCGCCCGCTGCGGCATCCGCCGCCGATCCCTTGGCATTCCAGGCATCCAGCGTCGTCTGGATGCGAGGAAAAAATCGGGCCTCAAAATCCTTGGCCTTGGATTTCTTGCGATTATCCGCCTCGATGAGGGGGCTGTAGGTCATTGGCTCGATCACGATGCGCGCGTAACGCGTCAGCGGTGCCGACGGAGCCGGCAAGGCCTCGGCATCGCTCATCGCCACCAAAACGATTTTCTTTTCCAGATTGGTCTGTTCCGCCTCTTGCGCCGAAGCCGGCAGCGCAAAAACGCCAGCGCACACAATGGCAGCGGCCAAAAACGCGATTCTCATCAACTTCCCCCACAAGAATGAAGCGAAAAGCTAATCCGGCGATCTTCGCCTGTCCAGCTAATGCTAATCAAACGCCCCAACGCGATTGCCATCGGGCTGGGTGAAGCCCAGCAATTCCACATGGAAGGCCAGGACGGAATTTGGCGGGATATCGCCGCCGGCACCCGCCTCGCCATAGCCCAATTCGGGCGGGATGATCAGGCACAAGGCCCCGCCGGGCGGGGCCAGCTGCAAGCCTTCCGTCCAGCCCGGCACCACTTGGCCAAGCGGAAACTCCGCCGGCTCCCCGCGGCTATAGGAGCTGTCGAACACCTTCCCGTCCATCAGCGCCCCGATGTAATGCACGCGCACCACATCTTCGGCCTTGGGCGCGGCCAGGGCCTTGTTGCCCGGCTTGGTCGCCGCCCAGCGCAGCCCCGAAGCGGTGGTGGCCAGCCCCTTGCCCGATTGGGCCAAGGCGATGCAGTTTTGCACCGCGCTTTCGGCGGCGACCAGCTTGGCGCTGCGCTCTTTTTCCTGGCGGGCGATCTCGGCGGCCACGCCGCTGACTTCCTCCTTGGGGGAACAGGCCATTGCCATGCACGCGGCCGCAATGGCCAG
>CAZAGL010000130.1:0-4918 GCA_964484435.1 uncultured Caulobacteraceae bacterium | reverse complement strand
ATAATCGCTTCATGATCACAATCCCTATGCGCAATCGGTTTCTGGAATAGCATGCTGTTCGGCCATCGCCGCAAGCTCCCAGGCCTGGAATTGCGGATCGTGCAGGATCGCCTCGACATAAGCCGCCGCTTTGGCCGGCAGATCGATGGCATAGGTGCGCAGGCGCGTGGCCATGGGCGCGTAAAACGCATCGGCGATATTGGGGCGCGCGCCAAACAAAAACGGCCCACCGGCCCCAGCCTGGCATTGCGCCCAGATCTCCACCAGCCGCGCGATTTGCGTGCCAGTTTCCCCGCTCAGCGCGCGCGGCGGGGCACGCCGGCGGATGTTCATCGGCAAGTCGCGGCGCAGCGCGGCAAACCCCGAATGCATCTCGGCACTGGCGCAGCGCGCCAAGGCCCGCAAGGCATTATCCGCGGGCCAAAGCCCGGCCGAAGGCGCGTTCTCGGCGGCCCATTCGCAAATGGCCAGCGAATCCCAGAGGATTTGCCCATCCGGCAAATGCAAGGCCGGCAATTGGGCCGTTGGGCTGATGCGCGCCATATCCGCATTGCGTGTGCCGTCACGCGGGCCAAGCGGGATCAGCCTTTCCTCGAAGGCGATCTCGCCCCAGCGCAAAGCCAGCCAGGGCCGCATGGACCAGGAGGAATAATTCTTGGTCGCCACATACAAGATGGGAAGCAGGGCCATGTCTCGCCTCGATATCATAGGGGGCGGGGCGCGAGCCCCGCTTTGGTCAAAGCCGCCACCAGATCGCGCGTATGGGCCGCGTCGCGCGTTTCGACCAGGATATCCAGATCGGTGCCCTTGGCGGGCAGGCTCAAATCCAGGCGCTCATGGCGCACATCGATGATATTGCCGCCCATATCCCCGATCACCGAAGAGACGCGGGCCAGAAAGCCCGGGCGATCATCCCCGCCGATGCGCAGATGCGTCATCCGCCCTTCACGCACCAGCGCCCGCGTCAACACCGTGGCCAGAAGGCGCGGATCGATGTTTCCGCCGCACAGAATGAGGCCCACTTCCTTGCCGGCAAAGATCTCGGGATGGGCAATCAAGGCAGCCAGGCCTGCCGCGCCCGCCCCTTCCGCCACCGTCTTCTCGACATTGACGAACAGGCTGATGGCGCGCTCCAGATGGCTTTCCTCGACCAGCAACACCTGATCGACCAGGGCCCTGGCCACCGAAAGCGGCAGCGTGCCAGGGGATTTCACGGCAATGCCCTCGGCGATGGTTTGCCCGCCGATCACGCTTTCCTCGCCGCGCAGCGCGGCATAGAGGCCGGGATACATCCGCGCCTCCGCGCCGATGATTTGGATATCCGGCTTCATGGCCTTGGCGGCGATGGCATTGCCGCCAATCAGGCCGGCCCCGCCCACGGGGATGACCAGCATGTCAAGATCGGGCGCGTCTTCCAGCATTTCCAACGCGATCGTGCCCTGCCCGGCCATGACCGCCGCATCGTCATAGGGATGGACGAACGTCAGCCCCTCACGGGCGCACAGGTCATAGGCAAAGCTGGCCGCCTCGCTCAGGCTTTCGCCCTCCAGCAGCACGCGCGCGCCATGCTTGGCCGTGTGCTCCACCTTCACGAAGGGCGTGCCCTTGGGCATCACGATGGTGGCCGGAATATCGAGGCGCTGGGCGTGATACGCCACCCCCTGGGCGTGATTGCCGGCCGAAACCGCGATCACCCCGCCGGCGCGCTCTGGCGCGGTGAGCAGCGAGAGCTTGTTGAGGGCCCCGCGTTCCTTGAAGGAGGCGGTGAATTGCAGATTTTCGAACTTGACCCAAACCTGCGCCCCGGTGATTTCCGAAAGCGTGCGCGAGCGGCGCATGGGCGTGCGCTCCACCGCGCCTTTGATCCGGCGGGCGGCGGCCTGGATATCGGCCAGATTCAACGGCAGGGGTTCTGGTGAGGAGACATGAGCCATCGCCCACACCTAACCGCGCATGGGCGCAAAGGAAAGCGTGCCGCACGCCCCTTTCGCCGCGAAATCGGGCGCGCACGCCGGCCCCGGCGCAACAAGCGCCTTTGCGCTTGGCCTCGGCGCTGCTACCCAGCGGCGCATGACTCCACTGCATCTCATCCGAAACTTCTCCATCGTCGCCCATATCGACCACGGCAAGTCGACGCTCTCCGACCGGTTGATCCAGATCACCGGCGGCCTGACCGAGCGCGAAATGACCGAGCAGGTGCTCGACAGCATGGATATCGAGCGCGAGCGCGGCATCACCATCAAGGCCCAAACCGTCCGGTTGGATTACAGGGCCAAGGATGGCCAGACCTATGTCCTCAATCTGATGGACACGCCCGGGCATGTGGATTTCGCTTATGAAGTCTCGCGCAGCCTGGCCGCCTGCGAAGGCGCGCTGCTGGTGGTCGATGCCAGCCAAGGCGTGGAGGCCCAAACCCTAGCCAATGTCTATCAGGCGCTCGATAACAATCTTGAGATCGTGCCCGTGCTGAACAAGATCGATCTTCCGGCCGCCGAGCCGGAGCGCGTCAAGGCCCAGATCGAAGAGGTGATCGGCCTCGATGCCAGCCAGGCTTTGGCCATATCGGCCAAGACCGGCATCAATATCGAAGCCGTGCTGGAGGCCATCGTCACCCGCCTGCCCCCGCCCAAGGAGGGCGATCCCAGCAAGCCTTTGAAGGCTTTGCTCGTCGATGCCTGGTATGATGCCTATATGGGCGTCGTCGTGCTGGTGCGCGTCATCGACGGCGTATTCAAGCGCGGCCAGCGCGTGAAAATGATGGCCAATGGCTCGGTTTATGGCGTGGATCGCCTGGGCGTGTTCCGGCCCAAGGCGCAAGATGTCGAAAGCCTGGGGCCCGGCGAAATCGGCTTTTTTACCGCCGCCATCAAGGAAGTCGCGGATGCGCGGGTGGGTGACACCATCACGGATGAAAAGCGCGGCATCACAACGCCCTTGCCCGGATTTCGCCCTGTGCAGCCGGTGGTGTTTTGCGGCCTCTTTCCCGTGGACGCCGCCAAGTTCGAGGATTTGCGCGCCGCCATGGGGCGCCTGCGCCTCAATGACGCCAGCTTCAGCTTCGAGATGGAAACCAGCGCGGCCTTGGGCTTTGGCTTTCGCTGCGGCTTTTTGGGCCTGCTGCATCTGGAAATCATCCAAGAGCGCCTGACTCGCGAGTTTGATCTCGATCTCATCGCCACCGCGCCCAGCGTGGTTTATCGCATCAACATGAACGATGGCGCGGTGCTGGAATTGCACAATCCCGCCGATATGCCCGATCCCGTGCACATCCGCGAAATCGAGGAGCCGTGGATCAAGGCCACGATTTTGACGCCCGATGAGCATTTGGGGGCCATCCTCAAATTGTGCCAGGATCGGCGCGGCATGCAGCGCGATCTTTCCTATGTCGGCAATCGCGCCATGGTGGTTTATGATTTGCCGCTCAATGAAGTGGTGTTTGATTTTTACGATCGGCTCAAATCGGTTTCCAAGGGCTATGCCAGCTTTGATTATTCCATCGAGGCCTATCGCCCCGGCGAACTGGTGAAGATGTCCATCCTGGTCAATGAAGAACCCGTCGATGCGCTATCCATGCTGGTGCATCGCGGCCGGGCCGAGCATCGCGGCCGGGCCATGTGCGAAAAGCTCAAAGAGCTGATCCCGCAGCATTTGTTCAAAATCCCGATCCAGGCGGCGATTGGCGGGCGGGTCATCGCGCGCGAAACGATTTCCGCCCTGCGCAAGGATGTGACGGCCAAATGCTATGGCGGCGATATCAGCCGCAAGCGCAAGCTGCTGGACAAGCAAAAGGAAGGCAAAAAGAAGATGCGCCAATTCGGGCGCGTGGAAATCCCGCAGGAGGCCTTCATCGCGGCCCTGAAGATGGATGGCGATTGAGCCTTGAGCCCATCGGCAAGGCACGTGTTATTCGGCCTGTAGGCCGGGCTCTGTCTTGCAGCAGCCATCGATTCCACCTATGTTGCAACGTAGAGCACCGAGGCCTCTATGCGCGAAATGTCTGTCCGTGAAGCCAATCAAAACTTTTCGCAGCTGGTCGCGGCCGCCGAAGCTGGCGAGACGATCGTCATCACCAAAAAGGGGGTGCCCGTGGCCAGAATTCTGCCACAGGCGGCCGATCCCACCGCTGATCCAGACTGGGCCCGCGCGCACGCGGCGCTTTCGCGAAGCCTGCGCCGGCCACGCGAAGCGGTTCCGATCGACATCATCACGGAGGATGATCTCTATGGCAAAAACGCCTGATGCGCGTGGCCATCGATTCGAATATTCTGATCTATGCTGAGTTTGAACCAAACTCAGCATAGGGCCAGCGCGCCACGGACATCATCTTGCGCGCTCTGCGCGATTGCGTGATCCCCGTCCAGGTGCTTGGCGAATTTCTCCGCTTCACGCAGCGGCGCGCGCCTGCTTCGTTCGAGGCGGCGATCCAGCAAGTCGCGCATTATCGCGCCTTGGCGCTCACGCCCGCAACGCGTGACGCCGTGCTTGCGGCCGCCGCGGACATGGCCCGCTTTCACGGCCTCCAATTTTGGGATGCTATCGTTTGCGCCGCCGCGATCGAGGCCCGCGCAAAAGCCTTATTGACAGAGGACATGCAGGACGGGCGCGTGATTGACGGCCTGCAGATCGTCAATCCCTTCCATCCGGCAAATGATGCGCAATTGGATGGGATGATTGGTCGCTAAAGCCACATGCCAGCACGCTGGGTTTGGGCGGGAAAATAAAGCGTCAGTCGGCCTATAAGCCGGGTTCTGTCTTGCCTTTGCCCTGGCCGAAACCAAAACAAAAGCATGGGCGACCATTCCTCTGGACCGCGCATCGCTGCGCGGTTCGCGCGACCAACCCGGACGCGGCGCGCAGGCGCGCCTGCTTTTTGCAAAGCAGCATCCCTATTCGGTCTTGCTCCCGGCGGGGCTTGCCC
>CAZAGL010000129.1:0-6510 GCA_964484435.1 uncultured Caulobacteraceae bacterium | reverse complement strand
GAGCGGATCACCAATTTGACCGAGCATTTCAAGACCCACAAAAAAGACAATCACTCCCGCCGCGGCCTCTTGAAAATGGTTTCGCAGCGGCGGCGTTTGCTGGATTATGTGAAAAGCCGTGACGAGGGGCGCTATCGCAGCCTGATCGAGCGGCTGGGCTTGCGGCGTTAGACAGCGCGTCCCGATCGGTCGCGGCGCGATCGATCGGGGCTGGCTTGGGCGCAAGTGGATCGCAGGGGATCAGGGTGATCTGAGGCAAAGGCTGGCGCGCCAGCCTCTCCCCCAGGTCACGGATGTCCCTGCAGTTTTGGGCTGGCCGATCCCCGGCCCGTTTTCCGCGCGTGCACATGCAGGCGCGGCTGCAATGCACGGGCTGGCTTGCTGCCGCCCGGAACAGGACGAAGTGTATGTTTGATATTCATCGCGTTTCCATCGAATGGGCGGGGCGCACGCTGACGCTCGAAACCGGGCGCATGGCCCGCCAGGCCGATGCGGCCGTATTTGCCACCTATGGCGAAACCGCGCTTTTGGCCACCGTGGTTGCCGAAAAGCAGCCCAAGCCGGGCTTCGATTTCTTTCCGCTGACCGTCAATTACCAAGAGAAGTTTTACGCCGCCGGCCGCATCCCGGGCGGGTATTTCAAGCGCGAAGGGCGCCCTTCGGAAAAGGAAACCCTGGTTTCGCGGCTCATTGATCGGCCCATCCGCCCACTTTTCGTGGACGGGTTCAAGAACGAAACCCAAGTGGTGATCAATGTTCTCAGCCATGATCAGGAGAACGATCCCGATATTTTGGCCATCATCGCGGCTTCGGCGGCCTTGACGCTTTCGGGCGTGCCCTTCATGGGCCCAATCGCGGCGGCACGCGTGGGCTGGATGGATGGCAAGCCGGTACTCAATCCGCGCATCGCCGATCTGGCCAAGAGCAGCCTCGATCTGGTCATTGCCGGCACCGCCGAAGCGGTGATGATGGTGGAAAGCGAGGTCAAGGAATTGACCGAGGCGCAGATGCTCGAAGCCGTCAGCCTGGGCCACAAGGGCTTCCAGCCGGTGATTGATGCCATCATCCAATTGGCCGAGCGCGCCGCCAAGGAACCCTGGGATTTCACCGCTTTGGATCTGGGCCCGGCCAAGGAGAAGATCCGCGGATTGATCGGCAAGGAAATCGAGGCGGCCTATCGCATCGTCAAAAAAGAAGAGCGCCGCGATACGCTGGAAGCGGCCAAGAAGCAGGCCCAGGCCGCTTTGCTGAAAAGCGAGGCCCTGCCCGACGGGCTGGAGCCGAATACCTTCAAAGATGCGTTCAAGGCGGTGGAAAGCGAAATTGTCCGCGCCCGGATCGTCAAGGACAAGGGCCGCATCGATGGCCGGGCCGTCGACAAGGTGCGCCCGATCGAGAGCCAGGTGGGCGTTTTGGGCCGCACGCATGGATCGGCTTTGTTCACGCGCGGCGAAACCCAGGCGCTGGTGGTTTGCACCCTCGGCACCGGCGAAGATGAGCAATATGTCGATACGCTCTCGGGCACCTATAAAGAGCGCTTCATGCTGCACTACAATTTCCCTCCCTTCTCGGTGGGGGAAACGGGCCGCATGGGTGGGCCGGGCCGGCGCGAAATCGGCCATGGCAAGCTGGCCTGGCGCGCATTGCAGGCGGTTTTGCCGCCCCAGGCGCAATTCCCTTACACGGTGCGCCTGGTTTCCGAAATCCTGGAATCCAATGGCTCTTCTTCGATGGCCACGGTTTGCGGCGCATCTCTGGCGATGATGGATGCGGGCGTGCCTTTGGCCCGCCCCGTGGCCGGCGTGGCCATGGGCCTGATCCTGGAAGATTACGGCTTCGAGGTCTTGACCGACATCCTCGGCGATGAAGACCATCTCGGCGACATGGATTTCAAGGTGGCCGGCACCGAGCTGGGCATCACCTCCCTGCAAATGGATATCAAGATTGCTGGCATCACCGAAGAGATCATGAAGGTGGCGCTGGAGCGCGCTTATGCCGGGCGGATGCACATCCTGTCCGAGATGAACAAGGCCCTGCCGGAGGCCCGCGGGCAATTGGGGGCCAATGCCCCGCGCATCGTGCAGATCAATGTGCCGACGGACAAGATCCGCGAAATCATCGGTTCGGGTGGCAAGACGATCCGGGAAATCACCGAAAAGACGCAAACCAAAGTCGATATCAATGATGATGGGACGGTGCGCATCGCCTCGCCCAACAATGAAAATATCGAAGCGGCCATCAAATGGATCAAATCCTTGACCTCTGAGCCCGAAGTCGGGGCCATCTATGAGGGCACGGTGGTCAAAGTCGTGGAATTTGGGGCTTTCGTGAACTTTTTCGGGGCCAAGGACGGCCTCGTGCATGTCAGCCAATTGCGCGCCGGTGAGCGCGTCAATTCCCCGGCCGAAGTGGTCAAGGAAGGCGACAAGGTCAAGGTCAAGCTCGTCGGCTTTGACGATCGCGGCAAGACGCGTCTGTCCATGAAAGTGGTCGATCAGGCCACCGGCGCGGATCTTTCCGCGCAAATGGGCGAAGAGGCGGAAGATCATGGCGGCGGCGGCGGCGGGAGTGGCGATCGCCGGGATCGGCGCCCCCGGCCCGAGCGGCGCCCCCGCCGGGACGATTGAGGCCGATATGGAAGACGGGGCCACGAGCAGCGCGCGTGCGCCCCGAACGCCCTCGGTGATTTGCGCCGAGCTGCGCGCCTGGATGTTCGATGCGGCCATCCCGGCCTGGCTCAGCCGTACAGCGGTTCATGCGCATGGCGGCCCCGAGGAAAGCCTCAATTTGGATGGCAAGGGCCCGGCCGGTGCGGGCTTTCGGCGCACGCGCGTGTGCGCGCGTCAGATTTATGTGATGAGCCATGCCGCCTTGCTGTTGCAGGCCATGCCGGGCCGGCAGAGCCAGGCGGATGCCGTGCGGGCCTGCGCCTTGGCCTATTTCGAGCATTTCGCCGCCCATATGTGGATGGGGCCGAATCGCGGCTGGCTGCGCACGATCGCCGCCGATAATTCGCCCTTGGATGAGACGCTCGATCTCTATGATCACGCGTTTGCCCTGTTCGCTTTGGGCTGGCTGTATCAGGCCTTTGGCGATCAGCGCGCGCCCGTGCTGGCTCATGCCACGCTGGATGTGCTGGAGGGGCGGCTGCGCCATCCTGGCGGGCTGGGCTTTCACCATGCCTGGCCAGCGATGGGGCCGCGCCAGCAAAACCCGCATATGCATTTGTGTGAAGCGGCTTTGGTCTGGGCGCAAATGGACGGCCAGCTGCGCTTTGCCGCTTTGGCCGATGAGATGGCCAGTCTGTGCACCCGGCATTTGGTGCGCATGCCCGATGGCATCTTGCCGGAATTTTTCGAGGCCGATTGGGCCCCCGTGGCCAAGGAGGCCGGCCAGCGCGTCGAACCTGGCCATTTATTCGAATGGGCCTGGATCTTGGCGCAGCACCAGAAGCTCACGGGCCATGATCATGCGCCGGTGATCCGAGCCCTGGTGCAATGGGCCGAGCAGCACGGCGTCGATCCCGGCACCCAGATCACCTTCAACGCCTTGCATGTCGATGGCGCGCTGATCGATCGCGGCTCGCGCGTTTGGCCCAACACCGAGCGCATGAAAGGCTGGATCGGGGCGCATGAAGCCGTCGGCCTCGATCCCTGGCCGGCTGTGGCGGGCAGCGCCGGCTTGCTGCTGGATCGCTTTTTGGCCCCCGCCCCGCGCGGCATGTGGATCGACGCCCTCGATGCCCAGGGCGCGGGGTGCGCCCCGAACATCCCCACCTCGACTTTCTATCATCTCTTTCTGGCGTTTGCCGAAACGCTCCGCATCAGCCCATCGCCGGAAACAGCCGGGGATTGAGCCAGGCCAGCCGCGCGCGCATTTCAGGGTTTTGGGCGGCCGGCGCGGTGATCACCGCGAAATCCAGGCTGGTATCGATCGGGGAGGGCGCGCGGCTTGGTGCCAAGCTGGCCAGAAACAGCGGGATTAGCGCGCGGGCCTTGGCCGCATTGGCGTGCATGCAGGCCAGGATCTGGCTGACATCCACGCCCGTTTCGGTATCGCGCCAGCTGTCATAATCGGTGACCATGGCGATCGTCGCATAGGGGAGTTCCGCCTCGCGGGCCAGCTTGGCTTCGGGCATGTTGGTCATGCCGATGACATCGCAGCCCCATTGGCGATAAAGGCGGCTTTCGGCGCGCGTGGAAAATTGCGGCCCCTCCATGGCCAGATAGGTCGCCCCCTGAACGACATGCGCGCCGGCCGCGCGCGCCGCCTGCGCCGCCAGGCCGGCAAGGCGCGGGCAGATGGGATCGGCCAGCGCCACATGCGCGACAAGGCCCGCGCCGAAAAAGCTGCTGGCACGCCGAAACGTGCGATCGACGAATTGATCGACCAGCACGAAGGTGCCGGGGGCCAATTCCTCGCGCAGGGAGCCCACCGCCGAAATCGAAAGCAGATCGGTGCATCCGGCCTGTTTCAGCGCGGCGATATTGGCCCGGTAATTGACCTCGGAGGGGGCGATGGCATGGCCCGCGCCATGGCGCGCCAGAAAGCACACCTCGATCGCGCCGATGCGCCCGCAGATCAGCGGGCCAGAGGGCGCGCCCCAAGGCGTGGAGATGGCCTGCGCCGTCTGCTGGGCAAAACCATCGATCTCCCCCAGGCCAGACCCCCCGATAATGCCGATTTTCCAGCCTGCCTGCATGCCGATCCGCTCCGTCTTTTTGGATGCGCGCCATCGCGCCTCAAATCTGATAACGCGCCCGATACCAGGTCACGAATTCGCGCATGCCCGCCTCGATGCCCATGCGGGGTGCGAAATCGCAGCGTGCCTTGGCCGCCGAGATATCGGCGAAGGTTTCCTTGACATCGCCTGGGGGGGCGGCGGCAAAGCGCGTTTGCGCGCAGCGCCCGGTGATACGCTCCAGCAGCGCGATCAAAGCATCGACGCGGATCGGATCGGCATTGCCGAGATTGAACAGCGCGTGCGGCACAGGCCCTTCGGGCGGCAGATGCATCAAGGCACAAATCGCCGGCACGATATCGCTGATATGGGTCAAATCGCGGGACATGGCCCCGCCGCCGAACAGATCGATGGCCTCACCGCGCAGCAGGCGCTCGGTGAAAATCCAATACGCCATATCGGGCCGGCCCCAGCCCCCATATACGCTGAAAAAGCGCAGGCCCGTCTGTGCGATGCCAAACACGCGGGCATAGCTTTCACTCATCAACTCGCATGAGCGTTTGGTGGCGGCATAAAGCGATGCGGGGGCATCAACGCGATCGGTTTCCTTGAAGGGTCCGGCCCGATCCCCGTAGACGGAAGAGGACGAGGCATAGAGGAAATGCTCCAGCTTCGGGGCCCGGCGCGCCATTTCCAGCATGGCCAAATGCCCGGTCAGATTGGAATGGCCAAAGGCAAAGGGCTGTTCCAGCGAATGGCGCACCCCGGCTTGTGCCGCCAGATGGATGATATGGGTGATGTCTTCGATCGCCAGTTCGGCCAGCATTTGGCCAAGATCGGCGATATCGGCTTTGACAAAGCGGAAGCGCTTTTTATCGGATAGGCTCGCGAGGCGATCCCGTTTCAGCACCGGATCATAATAGGCATTGACGCAGTCCAGGCCGATCACATCGCGCCCGGCCTGCAGCAGGCTTTCACAGACCTGGCGCCCGATGAATCCGGCCGCGCCGGTAACAAGAATCATGGACGGAGATTCACGGAATTCTGCACCAAGGAAAGACCTAACCGGTTCGCTTAACCGATTAATGACGTGATGCAAGTGCGGCAGAGGCGCCGCGATGGCCTCGCAAAATCAGCCGATGCGGCGAAGATGGATCGACGCAGGCACGCCCCATGGATACTTTCTGCGCTGGAAGCGTGATCGCCACACCGAGATCGCAGCCATCGGGGAGACGAAGCCGATATGCGGATTCTTCACGTTACGGCCGGGCCCGCTTTGGCGCGCGCATCCGTGATGCTGGCTGATGGCGTGCTGGCCTTGAGCGAGGCGGGCCTGGAGCAGCGGGTGTTGGCCCCACTGGCCCATCAGCCCGGCTTGGATGCCTTGGCGCGTGCCGGCGTGGGCTTGGCCTTCGCCGATTTCGATCCCGTTTGGCGGGCCGCCACCCGCAAGCGTGTGGAGCAAGACATCGCGCGGTTCGAACCGCAAGTGATTCAGTATTGGGGCGGGCGCGCCGCGCGTTTCGCCCCGCCGCGCCACAAGGCGCGCGCGCTGTTCTGGCATGCCGGCTTGACCAAACCCGCGCGCCTCAAAGCCTGCCGCTGGCATGGCGTCTTGACGCCGAAAATCGCCGAGCATGTGCTCTCCCTGGGCGTCGACGCAGGCCATGTCGTGCAATGGAATCCCTTCGTGCCAGTGCGCGCGCCGCAGATTTGTGAGCGCGCCCAATGGGGCATCGCCGAAAACACCTCCGTCGTGCTGTGCCTGGCGCGGCTGCATGCCAAGGAGGGCGTGGATATCCTGCTGCGCGCGCTCAGCCATCTAGATG
>CAZAGL010000128.1:0-6580 GCA_964484435.1 uncultured Caulobacteraceae bacterium | reverse complement strand
GGATGTGACCCGCGCTCTGGTCTTCACCCGCACCAAGCACGGGGCCGATCGCGTCGTACAAAAGCTCTATGAAGCCGGCATCGATGCCCACGCCATCCATGGAAATAAGAAGCAAAACCACCGTGAGCGCGCCCTGGAGGCCTTCCGATCCGGCCGCACGCGGGTTCTGGTGGCCACCGATATCGCCGCGCGCGGCATCGATGTGGCCGAGATTTCCCATGTCGTGCAATATGATCTGCCGGAAGTGGCCGAAACCTATGTGCACCGGATCGGCCGCACCGCCCGCGCGGGCCATGCCGGCCAGGCCATTGCCTTGTGTGCCCCCGATGAAAATTCCCTGCTGCGCGCCGCCGAGCGCCTGATGGGGATCAGCGTTTCGGGCCCGCGCGTGGAAGGCGATCACCCCTATCAGCGGCCGAACTCCCGCCCGCATGGACGGCCAAATCCGAACAATGGCCCTAGCCGCGCCCGCGGCCCGCGCCCGCCGCAGCGCGCGCGCACCTATCAAGGGCGCTGAGGCGTTCTGAAACGAATTTCCGCCGGTGGGGCCCGCCCTGCCGGCGGCGATCACACCGGCGAAATCGCGCCCATGCGCGGATTGGCCCGGCGCGTGCGCTTCGCCCCCGGCAGGCCCCGCGATGGGACCAGGCCCCGCTCGCTTAGCCAATTCAGCGCCATTTGCGCCACATGCGGCCATTCCGGCTCGCCGATCAGCCAATGGCTCATGGAGGGAAACTCATAGAAATGGGCCTGGCCGGTCGGGAAGCGCTCCACCATGCGGCGCACCGTCGAGGCGGGATTAACGCGATCACACCCCCCCGCCAGCGCCAAGACCGGGGCGCTGATGCGCGCCGGCGGTGCCGCCGAGCCCTGTGACTGATCCAGCCACCATTGCACCGTTTCCATGATGGCCCGGCCCGATTCGGGCACGAAGCGCGCGAACACCTGCTTGGCCTCTTCGCGCGGCAGACGATCCAGCGTGGTGCGCATGGCGATGGAAAAATCCGGCGGGGCGGGCCGGCGCCAATAATCCCCCAGCAAGGACAGGCCAAAGCTGTTGCCGTGCTCATCCAGCGTGGTTGGGCTCACGCCCCAAGGGGCAGACGGGCCGATCGTCACCAGGGCCGCGGCCGGGGCCTGCATGGCCGCCAATTGCACCACAAGGCCGCCCAGCGAATGCCCGATCAAAATGGCCGGACGGCCAAGATCACGCGCATATTCGCCTATGGCATCCGCGAAATCCTTCACGCCGCATTGGGCCAGGCGCTCTAGATCGCCGCCGCGCTGATGATGGGGCAAAAACGGGGCGTGGGTTTCATAGCCTGCTGCCTCGAACGGGGCGCGGAAGGCATCGAAGGCCCAGCCCCCGCAGAATGCGCCGTGCACGAAAATTATCGGAAAGGACATCAACCCTCGCATCGGCTGCGCGCCGCGTGGCTTCAAACTGTGATCGAAGAAATCCCCTATGCCTGGAGTGTGACCCCTCCCCGCCGCGAAAGCGAGCGGTTTTTCATGTTTGGTCAGCCGACTCACACCGGCTTGGCCCAGCGCGCGAAACGCTGCGCGACCTGATCATAAACGCCGCGCTTGAACTGGATGATCAAGCCGGGCACCTGGGCAAGCTGGGCCCAGCGCCAGTCATCAAATTCGGGCGTGTGTCGATCCAGAACGATATCGCGATCCTTGCCCAAAAACCGGAAGGCGAACCATTTCTGGCGCTGCCCGCGCCACACGCCGCGCCGCATTTCGCGCTCGGGGAAGTCATAGCGCAGCCAGTCCGGCGTTTCTTCCAGGATTTCCACCAGATGCGGCACGACGCCGATTTCCTCTTCCAGCTCGCGCAGGGCCGCCTCTTGCGGCGTTTCGCCCGCATCGATCCCGCCTTGCGGCATTTGCCAGGCAAAGGCCCCACCTTGGCAGCGCCGGCCGAGCAGCACATCGCCGCGCTTGCTGAACAGCGCCAGCCCGACATTGGGCCGATAAGCGGTTTCGGGGTAACAGGTCATCTTGCCATGCGCGCCTCCGCCACCGCCGAAGCGGGGGCCAGCTCAAAGCCGCGGGCCTGCAAATCCACGCTCCAGGAGGCGATTTGCGCGATCGTGACGGGAAACGCAAATCCCGCGCCCAGCGCCTCCCCGCCATCTCGGGCCTGGGTTTCCAGCGCCAGGAGCTGGGCAGCGATGGAATCGGCATCGCGCCGCACGTCCAAAACCCGATCCGAGGCGGCAAAAGCCAGCTTGCGGGCCCGCGCCTGCTCAGCGGCGGGAGAGCGCCCCGAAAGGCCGCCGGCGATAAAGCCCAGGCCCCGCGCCTTGAGTTGATCGGCTAGAACGCCCCCCGCTTCGGCCGAATTGGCGAAACGCCCCCCCTGGTAATTGGTGATCCCGGCATAGCCCACGGCCCGGGAGAGCAAATCCTCCAGGCGCGCGATGTTCTCGGCGGCCGGGCCCTGGGCCAGCAAGGTCTGCGGTCCGGTATCGACAGCGCCGACATCAAACGGCTCCATCGGGATTTCCAGCAGCACTTCATGGCCTTTGGCCCGCGCCAGATCGATCCAGCGCTGGAGGTTTCCGGCATATGGCACGAAGGACAATGTCACCTGGGCCGGTAATTCTTCAATGGCCCGCTTGGTGATTTCGGCGTTGAAGCCTAGGCCCGAAACCACCAAGGCGATGCGCGGCTGGGCCCCTTCGCGCACATAGGGCCGCCGATAGGCCTGAAAGGGGGTGAGCCCATCCTTGCGAATGATGGGCAGCTGGCCCTTTGGGCCCGGTGCCGTCAGCCCCACCAGGGGGGCCTTGACCAACGGGGTGACCCTGGGAGGCTGCGGCGCAGCCGCGGCATTGGCCGCTGGGGCGGGGATCGCCAAGGCTGGCGCGCTACCCGGCACGCTGGCGGCGATCGGCAAGGGCGGCTGCTCTTGGGGCCAGGCGCGTTCTTCCAGGGCGATTTGCTGGCCCTCGCTAGGCACCAGCACCTCGCCGAGCGTGGTATGTGGGGCATCGCCCGCATGGGCCGCTTCCGCATTCTCGAGCCGAACGACCACACGGGGGCCGACATCAGCCGGATCCCCGTAAAACTGTACACTGGCCAAGGCCGCGATCAAAGCGGCCAGCACCGCCGCACCGCTCAACAGGAAATGATTGATTCCCCGCCCGCCGCGCCGCGGCACAGCGCCCATTGGCCAAACACCCATTACCATTTTGGCATCCGATGATCACGCGCCAGCATGGCACCAGCTTGACCGGATTCGCAGGCCTTGAGAACGGAAAATTCCACAAAGCGGCGATCAGCCCGCCTTGGCGCGCAGCCGCTCGGCGACGGCCCCCTCGCGCAGGAAATCCAGCGCCCGCTTCATCTGATAATCCTGGCCCTGGGGCCAATCGGCGGGTGGCTCGTCGGCGGGCGCGTGCACGCCCCGCCGCGTCTGCCCGGTTTCATTTTGCAGCGCGCCCGGCAGATCGGATTCGCTGAGGCCCAGGGCCTTCAGCTTGCTGAGATCGACGCGCACGGCCGAAACTTCCACGTCCGGCTCGATGCCCACGCCCTGGATCGAGCGCCCGGCCGGCGTGTAATAGCGCGCCGTCGTCAGCCGCAACGCGCCGTCACGCCCGCCCTTGAGGGGGATCACCGTCTGCACCGAGCCCTTGCCGAATGACGTCGTGCCCATGACCAGAGCGCGGCCGCGATCCTGGAGCGCACCCGCCACGATTTCCGCCGCCGAGGCCGAGCCGCCATTGATCAGCACCACAATGGGCAGATTGGGCAGCACTTCGCCGCGTTGAGCATTGCGCCGATCGATGGCATCGGCCCGGCGGCCGCGCGTGGAAACGACTTCCCCGCCGTCCAAAAAGGCATCGGAAACCTCGACGGCCTGTTCCAGCAGCCCGCCCGGATTGTTGCGCAAATCCAGAACCAGGCCTTTGAGGCGCGCGGTTTTGCCGCGCACATCCTGGAGGGCTTTCAGCATTTCCATGGCCGTTTTTTCATTGAAGGCGCTCAGGCGAATGACGCCGATATCCCCCTCCAGCCGCGATGTAACGGAACGCGCCATGATCTTTTCGCGCGTCAGGGTCACATCGCGCGGCTCGGCCCCCACGCGCGCGATGGTGACGGTCAAAGACGTGCCAAGCGGGCCGCGCATGCGCTCCACGGCCTCATCGAGGCTGAGCCCGATAATGCTTTTGCCGTCGATGGCCGTGAGATAATCGCCAGGCATGATGCCGGCCCGCGAGGCCGGCGTGTCATCATAGGGGCTGACGACGCGCACCAGGCCCTCATCGGCCTGCACCTCGATGCCGAGACCGCCATATTCCCCCCGCGTTTGAACCTGCATGTCGCGGAAATCATCGGGCGTCAGATAGCTGGAATGCGGATCGAGCGAAGACAGCATGCCCTTGATGGCCGATTGGATGGCCTGCTGATCATCCACATCGGCGACATATTCCGAGCGCACACGCACCAGCACATCGGCGAACAATTCCAATTCGCGGAACACATCGCGCGGGGGGGATTGATCGGCGGCCTGGCTGGCGATGGCCCCCACAAACACGGCGACCGCCGCGGCCGGGGCCAAGGCCCAGCCTAAACGCATCCACTTGCCGGCTTTCGGCGCCGTGCTGCTCGCTTGCTTTGCCATTGCTCAACTCCGCAGCATCGCCCAGGAAGTGGGATCGATGCTGATCCCATTTTGCCGCACTTCGAAATACAAGGCGGATTCGGCCGTGCGCGGAAGATGGCCGATCCGATCTCCCCTGGAGATTTGCGCCCCCGTTTTCAGCGGCGATTCTTCCAGGCCGCCAAACACTAGAACGTAACCATCGCCCGCGTCCATGATCAACACCATTCCCAGATGCCGAAGCGGCCCGGCATGCAGCACCTTGCCGGCTATCGGGGCCGATATCTGGGCACCGGGGTGGCGAGATGCCACCAGGATGCCGGTCGATTTGGGCCCGCCGGCCTGTTGGGCCCCAAAAGCGCGCGTCAATTGCCCGCCCCCCTCAATCAGAACCGGCGCTGCGGCGAATTTGGGGAGAGCCTGCGGCGCTGGCACGGCGCGCGTCAGGGCCGCCGACTGGCTGCGCACGGGTATGGCGCGTTTGGTGGCCTGCGCGATGCGCCTGGCCCGCGCCTCGGCGGCCAGACGCTCGCGCTCTTTGGCGGCCAGGGCACGCTGGGCGCTGGCGCGCGCCTCGAAGGCGTCGGCCTCGCTTTCCAGGGAAAGGATCAGCGCCGCGACTTCTATTTCGCGCGCTTTGAAGGCGGCCTCGCTTTGGGCGATGGTGCTCGCTGCGCCTTGCGCCTTGCGTCTTGCGGCATTGGCCTGCACCGCCAAGGCCGCGCGCGCGCTGGCGCTTTGCGCATCGGCCCCCTTTGCGCCGATCCCGGCCAAAGCGCGCTGGGTGGCGGCGCCGGCCGCTTGCGCCCGGTTTTCTTCGCGTGCGCGCAGGCCCGCGGCGTAGGCCGCCGCCGCGCTGGCGGCCTGGCGCTGGGCTTCGATGGCTTGGGCCTGCTCGCGGACCGACAGCGCCTGCGCTTCGTCGCGCGCGGCCGCGCTTTCCAGCGCCTTGGGCACATCCGTCCGGGGCGCGCCTTTGGGCGCAGCCTGGGCCTCCCCCAAAAGAAAACCAGCGGCCAAAGCCGCGATAAGCCAGCGCATCATTCTGTTACGCTATTGACGATGATAGGGAGTATGACCCAGAATCGTCACCGCACGGTAAAGTTGTTCTGCCAGCATGACCCGAACCAGGCGGTGCGGCCATGTTTGCGCACCAAAGGCCAGCAGATCCGGCGTGCTTTCCTGCAAAACCGGCGCATGGCCATCTGGCCCGCCGATCACGAAGGCCGCCGCCGGGAAGCCCGCATCGCGCCAGCGGGCCAGCTTGTTGGCCAAAAGCTGCGAGGGCCAGCTCTCGCCGCGCTCATCCAGCAGCACCAGTTTGGCCCCGGAGGGCGGCGCGGCCAGCAACAAATCCGCCTCCCGCTCGCGATCCCCGGCGATGCGCGCCTCGACTTCCCGCAACTCAATCGGATAAAGGCCGATACCGCGGCCAACCCGCTGCGCCCGCTGCACATAATCGGCGCACAAAGCGGCTTCCGGGCTGGCACGCAGGCGCCCAATTGCTGCGATCATCAGGCGCAAGGCCTCAGCCCTTCAGGCCCACAGGGACCGGCGGAGCCCACATCTTTTCGATATTGTAAAACAGGCGCACTTCCGGTCGGAACAAATGGATGATCAGATCCCCGGCATCGACCAGAACCCAATCACAGCCCGGCAGGCCTTCCACGCGCAGGCCGCCCGCCCCCGCCTCTTTCAGCTTGCGCAGGACGTGATCCGCGAGCGCGCCGACATGGCGGTTGGAACGCCCCGAGGCAACGATCATGTGATCGGCGAACGAGCTGCGCCCGCGAATATCCAGCGAAACGATGTCTTCGGCTTTATCCTCTTCCAGGGATTGCAGCACGATGGCCAAGGCCTGCTGCACCGGGATGAAGGGGCCTTCGCGATCCCGCTCGATCGGCCCGGCGGCTGCATTTCGCGCTCGCGCGATGGCGCTCCGCCGAGCGCGGCGAATGCTTG
>CAZAGL010000127.1:0-6598 GCA_964484435.1 uncultured Caulobacteraceae bacterium | reverse complement strand
GCCGATGCCGAAGTGCGCCGCCTGACCGCAGAATTGCGCAAGCAAACGGCCCTGGCCGATCTTTACGCCGCAACGGTCAATCTCGCCCGGCTGGGCCTTACCTGATCGAGCGGGCGGCCAGCTAATCCCGCGCCAGATGTTCGGCCAGCGCGTTGGCGGCGCTGGTGATATCGCCCGCCCCCATGCACACCACGATATCGCCGGGGCGGGCCTCTTGGCGCACGAATTCGGCGAGGCTGGCCAGGCTGCCCAGCGCCCTGGCGCTGCGATGGCCATGCAGGGTCAGGCTGGCGGCCAGGGCCTGTGCATCCATGCCGGGGATGGGGGCCTCGCCCGCACCATAGACATCGCACACCCCCACCACATCGGCATCGTTGAAGCAGGTGGAAAACTCGGCGAACAAATCGCGCAGGCGGCTGAAGCGGTGCGGCTGCACCACGGCGATGACCCGCCCGTCGCACACCTCGCGCGCGGTGCTGAGCACGGCGGCGATTTCCACCGGATGGTGGGCGTAATCATCGATCAGGCTCACGCCTTGCCATTCGCCGACATTGGAAAAGCGCCGCTTGACGCCGGCAAAACCGGCAAGGCCCCTGCGGATCGCCTCTTTATCCGCCCCCAATTCCCGGGCCACCGCGATGGCAGCCAAAGCGTTCTGCACATTATGGCGGCCCGGGGCCGGCAAAAACACATCCTCCATGGCCATGGCCACCCCCTCGCCGCGCCGGCGGGCCAGCACATCGAAGGTGGAGCCCGATTTGCCGGGGCGCACATTCACGGCGCAGAAATCGGCCTGCGGATTGAAGCCATAGGTGATGGTGCGCCGATCCTGCACCTTGGCGGCCAAAGCCTGCACCTGCGGGTGATCCACGCACAGCACCGCAAAGCCGTAAAACGGGATGTTCTCCACGAAATCTTGATAGGCGCGCAGCATCGCATCGACAGAGCCGTAATGATCCAGATGCTCGGCATCCATATTGGTGACGACCACGCTGGTGGCGCGCAGGCGCGTGAAGGAGCCATCGCTCTCATCGGCCTCCACGACCATCCAATCGCCTTCGCCCATGCGGGTATTGGCACCGTAAGAATTGATGATGCCGCCATTGATCACGGTGGGATCGGCCCCGGCCGCTTCCAGCAAAGCGGCCACCATGGACGTGGTGGTGGTTTTGCCATGCGTACCGCCGATGGCCACCGTCCATTTCAAGCGCATCAATTCGGCCAGCATGTCGGCGCGGCGGATAACCGGCACGCCCTTGGCCCGCGCCGCCAGCATTTCGGGATTGCCGGCCTTGATGGCGGAAGAGACCACGACAACGCCCGCCTCGCCCAGATTTTCCGCGTCATGCCCGATGCGCACATCCAAGCCGCGCTTGGCCAGCCGCTCGGTATTGGCCGAAGCCTTGGCGTCCGAGCCCTGCACGCTATAGCCCAGATTGGCCATCACTTCGGCGATGCCGGACATGCCAATGCCGCCAATGCCGATGAAATGCACGGGGCCGGGCTCGAATGGAATGCGGCGCGCGCTGGTCATGGATGCCTCCCCTGGCGATCTGGAATGCGCCTTGTTACCCGGCCTGCACACAGAGCCAAGTGGCGTCATCATGCTGCTTGATGCGCGCGAAGGCGCGCGCCTCGGGATCGGCGATTTCGGCGCTGCGCAATCGCGCATAAAGCGCTGCCCCCTGCCCCGCCGCGCACGCCGCGAGCGCGTCCCCCGCCTCCAGGAGGCCGAACACATCCCATAAACGGGTAAAGCCGTCGGAGGCCAACAGGATCGGCCCGGGCCGGCGCGCCAGGATGCGCGTGTTGGCGTGCTCGACAACGGCAGGATCGGGGGCTAAAGCCCAATGGCCGCCTTCGGTGTTGAATTTGGCCCGCTGGGCACGCAGCAAGGGCCAGATTTCGGCGCGGGCCTCCTTCAGGCTGGCCTGCGGCTTGGCCGCGAACACGGCCTTCAGCGCGGCGATGCTGGCCCCATCCAGCGCCTCGATCATCCCGCCGCCAAAGCCATCGAGGCCGTCCGGGCCATGGAAAATGGCCCGGCAATCGCCATAGCTGGTCAGCTCCAGCTGATCAGGAAAGACGCGCAGCAACATGCCGGCCGCCGTTGGCCGCTCGAACAATTCCGCGGTTTGGCCAGCCAAAGCCGCGTGATAGCGCACCGCGACACAGCCGAGCGCCAGGCGCAAAATCTCCTGCGTGGCCCGGTCTGGATGGGCGCTGCAGGCCCTGGCCAATTCCTCATTGATGGCCTGTGCCAGCCAGGCGGCGTCGCTGCGCGGCGAAACCAGATTGCGGCCAAGGCCTGTGGCTCCATCCAGCACCCAAGCGAAATCGCCGATAGCCCCATAAGCATCGTCATTGACCTCGGTGGCCCCGAACGAGCCCTGATCGAGGATGCGCAGGCTCATGGCCGGGCCACGCGCTCCGCCAGATCGGCCAAGGCCCCGGCAGCGCCCGGATGCCCGGCCGCGCGCGCCGCCGCGGCCCGCACGCTCAAGCCATGCGCATCGCCGAGCCGCTCGGTCAGCAAAGCCGTGAGCCCCTCGGCGGTGAGCGCGCTTTCGGCGATCACATCGGCCGCGCCGACTTGCGTCATCGCCTCGGCATTGGCGCTCTGGTGATCATCGGTGGCGATGGCCAGAGGGATGAGGATGGCCGGCCGGCCGACGACCAGCAATTCGGTGACGCTGGAGGCCCCGGCGCGGGCCATGACCAAATGCGCCTGCGCCAGGCGCTGCGCCATGTCCTTGAAAAACGGTGCGACTTCCGCGGCCACGCCCGCGCCGTGATAGACTTGGCGCACGGCCTCCATCTGCTCTTCGCGCACTTGCTGGATGATGCGCAGGCGGCCCCGCAGCGCGGGATCCAGCGCGATCACCGCTTTGGGCAGGATCTGGCCAAACAGGCGCGCGCCTTGGCTGCCGCCCGTGGCCAATAGCACGATTTCGCCGCCCGCTGGGATTAGCGGAAAAGCGCCATCGCGCGCCGCGATGATCTCGGCGCGCACGGGATTGCCAACGCAATGATGGCGCGTCGCCGCCGCCGGGGCCAAGCGATCCAACCGCTCGAAGCCCGAAGCGATCGCGGCCGCCTGGGCCGCAAAATAGCGATTGACGCGCCCCAAAACGGCGTTCTGCTCATGGATCAAAATCGGGATCTTGCGCGCGCGCGCCGCCCACAGCATGGGCAAAGACGGATAGCCGCCAAAGCCCGCCACCAATTGGGGGCTCAAAGCCCGAAGCCGCGCGCCAGCCGCGCCGATGCCCCGCCAGATTTTCAGCCCCGCATAGATCAAGTGCACAAGATTGCGCCCCTGGAAGGTGGCGGCGGGCACGTCTTCGATGGCATCGGCGGGAAAGCCCTCGCTATAGCGACGGCCGCGCACATCCGTAACCAAAGTCACCAACCAGCCGCGCGCGCGCATTTCCTGCGCGAAGGCGGCGGCGGGGAACATGTGCCCGCCCGTGCCGCCCGCGGCGATGATCACGCGCCTTTTCTGTTGGCCGTCAGCCATGCCTCGCCTCTCCCTCGGTGTCTTTGCGCAGCAAGGCCAAAGCCAGGCCCAGCGTGATCGCCGAGCCTAGCATGGAAGAGCCACCATACGACACCAAAGGCAAGGTCATGCCCTTGGCGGGCATCAGGCTTAAATTCACCGCCAGATGAATGGCCGCCTGGAGCACGAACAGGCTGATCAGGCCGCTGGCCGCCAGCCTGGCAAAGGGGGTGCTGGCCGATTGCGCGAGGCGCAGGCCGCGCCAGGCAATCCAGGCATAGAGCAAAGGCAATCCGAGGCTGAGCAGCAGGCCGAATTCCTCGGCCGCCACGGCATAGACGAAATCGGCATGCGCATCGGGCAACGACATCTTCATCACGCCTTCGCCAGGGCCGCGCCCGAACACCCCGCCAGAGCTGATGGTCTGCAAGGCGGTGGCCACCTGCCCGTCCTTGCCGGGATGGAAAAAGGCGTCGAAGCGATCGCGCGCATGGGGATAAAACAGATAGGCGGCGCGGGCCGCCACCCCACCTACAGCCAGCGCCAAACCCGCCCACCACAGGGGTGCGCCCGCCAGGAACAACAGCGCCATGACCGCCAGACACAGCAAAGCGGTTTGGCCGAGATCGGGCTGCATCAGCAGCAGGGCCAGAACCGGCCCCAAGATCAGCGCCAGCGCGCCATAGCCGGGGAAACGCGGCTGCATCTGCTTTTCCGCCAGCATCCAGGCCGAGAGCACGATGATGGCCGGCTTGAGCAGCTCGGAGGGTTGCAAGGATTGGCTGCCCAAATGCAGCCAACGCTGCGCCCCTTTGATCTGCGTGCCGAAGATCAGCACCAGAACCAGCAGCGGCAGGCCGATCAGGAAAATCGCCACGCAGACCCGGCGCACCGCGCGCGGCGAAAGCAGGCTCAATGCCCCGATCACGGTGCCCGCCAGCAACACGGCCCAGGCATGGCGCAGCGCCAAGGCAAAGGCCCCATCGACAGAGGTGCGCGCGGCTATGACCGGGCTGGCCGCCAGCGCCAGCACGAAGCCGATGGCAATGAGCAGCGTCAAAGCCGTGATCAGGCTGGTTTCGAGGCCCTTGGCCCGCGCCTCGATGCCCGCCAAAACCGCCAACGGCCTCACGCGGCACCGTCCAGCTGCAGCCCCGCGGGGGATGCCTTGGGCAGCCCGTGAGCCGGTGCCGGATCGAGGGAAAGCTCCGCATCCAGCTTGCGCACTTCGGCCTTGAAGCATTCGCCGCGATGCTCAAAATCGCGAAACTGATCAAAGGAGGCGCAGGCCGGCGAGAGCAGCACCACGCTGTCGTGATCGCCCTCGTGTTGCGCGTCCGCATAGGCTTGGCGGATGGCGTGGGCCAAATCCGCGCACACCTGCACGGGGCGCTGGCCGGCCAAGGTGCGCGCGAAGCTGGGCCCCGCCTCGCCGATCAGATAGGCCTTGGTGATCTTCGGGAAATAGGAAGCGAGGGCATCGATGCCCCCCTCTTTGGCCCGCCCCCCGGCGATCCAGCGCACTTTGGCAAAACTGCTCAAGGCCTGCTTGGCCGCATCGGGATTGGTGGCTTTGGAATCGTTGACAAAGCGCACGCCCTGGATTTCCCCGGCCCGCTCCAGCCGGTGGGCAAGGCCCGGAAAGGTTTCGATGGCCGCCGCGATGCGGCGCGCCTCCAGGCCCATGGCCCGCGCGGCGGCATAGGCGGCCGCGGCATTTTGGCCGTTATGCGCCCCGAGCAAGGCCGGGGCCCCGGCCAGATCCAGCACCGGATGGGCGCGCCCGTTCAGGCCGTCATAAACGCGCCCCCCAAGCACACACACCCCGCGCCCCAGGGCCTGGCGGTTGGAAATGGGAATGGCCTGGCACGCCGCCTTGGCGGTGATCTGGGTGAGCAGGCGCGCCGTTTCCGCGTTATCGACGCCGATAATGGCGTAATCCCCCGCGCCCTGGTTGCGCAGCACACGCTGCTTGGCGGCGAAATAGCTGGCCAGATCGCCATGCCGATCGAGATGATCCGGCGCGAAATTCAAAAACAGCGCGATGTCGCAGCGCAGGCTTTCCACCAGATCGAGCTGATAGGAGGACAATTCCAGCACATAGATCGCGCCGGCGTGCAAAGGCGGCAGATCCAAAACGCCGCGCCCGATATTTCCGCCCAGGCGCGCATCCTTGCCGCACACTTCCAAGATATGGGTGATCAAGGCCGCGGTGGTGGATTTGCCATTGGTGCCGGTCACGCCGATGATCTTGGGGCGCGCATGGGCGGGGCGCGCGTTCACGGCCCGCGCGAACAATTCCACATCCGAAATGATGGGCACGCCCACGGCCTTGGCCAATTCCACCACCCGGTGCGGCTGGGGGAAGGTGAGCGGCACGCCCGGCGAAAGTACCAAGGCGGCAAAGCCGCGCCAATCGCGCGCATTGATATCGCGAACGGTCACACCCTCGCTTTCGGCGCGGGCGCGCGCTGGCTCGGAATCATCCCAGGCGAACACATTGGCCCCGCCGGCATGCAGGGCCTTGGCCGCGGACAGGCCCGATCGGGCCAGGCCAAACACCGCCACATCGCGCCCGGAATATTCTTGGATGGAGATCACACCCCGCTCCTCAGCGCAATTTCAGCGTAGCAAGGCCGGCCATCGCGAAAATCACCGCCACGATCCAGAAGCGAATGACCACGGTGGATTCCTGCCAGCCCAGCTTTTCAAAATGATGGTGGATGGGGGCCATCAAGAAGACGCGCTTGCCCGTTGCCTTGAACACGGCCACCTGGATCATCACTGAAAGGGCTTCCATCACGAACAACCCGCCCACGATGGCCAGCACCAATTCATGCTTGGCGGCCACGGCGGTCATGCCCAACATGCCGCCCAACGCCAACGAGCCCGTATCCCCCATGAACACGCGCGCGGGCGGGGCATTATACCAGAGAAAGCCAAGTCCAGAGCCCAAAATGGCCCCCAAAAGCGGTGCCAATTCCCCCACCCCCGGCACGAAATTGACCTGCAAATACCCCGCGAACACCGAATTGCCGACAAGATAGGTGATGAAACCGAACGTGGCCGCCGCGATCATCACCGGCACGATGGCCAGCC
>CAZAGL010000126.1:0-6634 GCA_964484435.1 uncultured Caulobacteraceae bacterium | reverse complement strand
CCCACCCGATTTGAAGCCCTGCGCGTAGGAAACATAAGCCAGCACATCGCGGCTGGGGTGATAATTCAGACTGACGCGCGGTGACAGATCGAAGAAATTGGCAGATCCATCGCCGCTGAACCGGGTGATCAGCGGGCGAGGATTGCTGGCCGGCAGGCGAAACACCGTATCGCGCGAAAAGACGGTGAAATCCTTCTCCTCATAGGTAGCGCGCAGGCCCAAGGTGATGGACAGCTTCTGCGTCAGCTTCGTATCGGTCTGGAAGAAGGCGGCGAAGCTATCGAGTTCCTGGCGATCATCGATGAACACATCAAAACCGGCTGGCAGGCCCAGAAAGAAAAACGCATCCCCGTTGAACGAGGCCTGATCGGAACGAATCAATTCGTTCAAATAAAACAGGCCGAACACGCCATTGACGCGCTCGGTGCGCAGCAAAAGCTGGAATTCCTGCGAAACCTGGGATTGATCGACGCCGACAAAGACATCGCCCAGTTCAAACCTTGTGGCATCGATATCGATGAAATCCTCATAGGTCAGCTCCCGGTAGGAAGACACCGATTTCAGCGTCAAAGCGGGGCTGATCTCCAGCGTGTTGACGAGCGCGGCACCCCAATGCAGCAGATCGATGCGATTGGGCAGGCCCGGCGTGGACGACGCTTCAAAGTTGAACTCCCCGCTGGCCGGCACAGCAAAGCCGGGCACCAGGCGCACGGCCGGCACGCCTGGTGGCAAAGCCAGGCCGAACGCCGGGGCCAGATCCGCCTGGAACAGGCGGTTTACCGCCCGGCCCAATTGCAAATCCGCGTTTTCCTGCAGCACATCCAGATCGATGCGGCTGGTGAATTTCGGGCCGAACTGGCCCAGAAGCGAAACCCGCCCGGCCAGGCTGCGCGAGCCATTGCGCTCTTCGCGGGCCAGGGGATCAAAGATGTAACCGTCATCGGCTTTGTACTGAAACGCGGCCTTGAAGCCGAGGCGATCTTTCAGGATCGGCCCGCGCGCATTGAACGAGACTTCGCGCCCGTTAAAGCTGCCGACACCCAGCGCCCCATCGATCTCGAATTCCTGCAGATTGGGTGCCTTGGTCACCAGCCGGATCGCGCCGCCTTCGGTGTTTTTGCCATAGAGCGTGCCTTGCGGGCCGCGCAGCACCTCGACGCGGGCCACGTCATAAATATCGACCAGCGCCCCGCGAATGCGCGAGAGGAACACATCATCCACATAAATGCCGACGGCGGGATCGAAAGTGGCCAGGGCATCGGGCTGGCCGACACCGCGGATGAACACATTGGCCGAGCTGTTGGAGCCGCGCCCCTGCGCGATGTTCAGATTCGGCACCAAGCCCTGGAGATCACCCAGATCCTTGGTTTCGAGGCCCTGGAGCGTCTCCTCGGAAAAGGCCGAGACCGCGATCGGCACGTCCTGCAGGCGCTCCGTGACACGCCGCGCGGTGATCAGGATCTCTTCGCTCACCTCTTCGGTGGCAAGCGGGGCCGGCGTTTGCGCCGCCGCCGGACCTGTGAGCCCAGCCACCTGCCAGGTGATCACCAAAGAAACCGCCGTCTTCAGCAAAAAGGAGCGCAATCTCATTGCTGGATCCTCAAATATCTGGCTCCACTTTAAAGGCAAAGCGGATCAAGCGCACGAACTTTGACAAGGCAAGCGCGTAAAGCCATGACAGTGTGGCCATGAGGCCCCGTTTCTCGCCAAGAGGGGGAGAATCTTGAAAGCTTTCCCCATTTCGTATGATGGCCAGGCCGCCATTGGCCCGGATATGCCGGTGGCCGCGACCCAAGCTCGCGCCGAGCAGCTCAGCGGGGCCAAGATCCGCCTGGCATGCGAGGAATTGCGCCCGTGCTTTGCCACGCCCGAAGATGCGGAGGCGGCCCTGCCCGGCCTTTATGGCGATCCGCGCTTTGAGCTGATCTGGCGTGAAGGCGGCTATCGCGTTGTCGTGCGCTTTTGGCAGCCGATTCCGGCCGCGCCCGTGGCCAAGGGCGTGCGCCTCGCGGCCAAGGTCCCGATCGGCACGGCGCGCACCGAGGCCGAAGCTGAGGCCCTGCTGCACCGCAGCGCCGAACTGATCGAGGCCCCGATCGGTGATTATGTCAGCGAGGCGCGCGCCATGCAGGCCAGGGCCAAGCTGGCCGCCCCTTTGGCCGCGCGCATCGAACAAAGCGGAGCGCGTTGGCGGCTTTTGCTCAGCTATTGGCGGCCCGATCCACGCAAATTCGGCGCAGCCGATCGCGAGGTGCTGGCCAGCCGCGCCCGCTCCCCGCTGCGCGCGCGCGCCCCACAGGCCAGCCCATTTGTCGGCCTGTTCGAGAGCCTCGCCCCCGAAAATCCCGCTGTTATTCTGGCCGAAGAAGGCGATGGCCGCGCCGAGGCAACGTGAGGCTTGCGTCCCGATGAAGTTTGCGCAGCGATTCCCCAAAAAAATGATTCGGGGGGGCTTGCGCGCCAACGCGAACCGATTCACTCCAGCTATAGGCAACGATTTTTTAATCATCTTTGCCGATTATTGCATTACTGCTTAATGTTTCATCGGGGCGGGTAAGATCATATGCGAGTCCTTCTCATAGAAGATGATAGCGCGACAGCGCAGGGCATCGAGCTGATGCTGAAGTCCGAAGGCTTCAACAGCTATTCCACCGATTTGGGGGAAGAAGGTGTCGAGATCGGCAAGCTGTATGATTACGACATCATCATCCTCGATCTCACCTTGCCGGACATGCACGGCTATGACGTGCTCAAGCAATTGCGCGTCGCGCGCGTCAACACCCCGATCCTGATCCTTTCCGGCAATGCGGATATCGATGCCAAGGTGCGCGGCCTTGGCTATGGTGCCGATGATTACATGACCAAGCCGTGCGCCAAGGATGAGTTGATCGCCCGGATCAATGCCATTGTGCGCCGCTCCAAGGGCTTTGCCCAGTCTTTGATCAAGACGGGTAATGTCACGGTCAATCTGGATGGCAAAACCGTTGAGGCCAATGGCCAGCGCGTCCACTTGACGGGCAAAGAATACCAGATGCTGGAACTGCTTTCGTTGCGCAAAGGCACCACGCTCACCAAAGAGATGTTCCTCAATCATCTTTATGGCGGCATGGATGAGCCGGAACTCAAGATCATCGACGTCTTTATCTGCAAATTGCGCAAAAAACTCGATGCCGCCGCCGGCGATAATTATATCGAAACAGTGTGGGGCCGCGGCTATGTGCTGCGCGATCCCCAGGAAAACACGGGCGCAGCCGCTTAAATCCCTGGCTGAGGCAAATTTCGCGCGGCCATCCCTGAAAACGCTTTCGGCCGCAATGCTCGCGCGTACAGGCCGGGGTTGATGACGCACGCCGCGCTGTTGCGTTCTCCCTTGCTGCACCGCAGGCGCGAATAGCGCTGAACCCTCTGTTATGTTTCCGGAAATTTGCGGCGCTGATGGCGTTTGCGATGCGCCAACATCGCGCCCACCCCCACGAACCCCCCGCTCCGTGCGCAAGCCTGGCTTGCGCGCAGGGCTCATCGCAATGTTTTCAGAATGTCTATTCTAAAATTATCTTGTTATAGAATACTCGTTCTGTTACCGTCCTGCCATGCCCCGCCCCCGCCTCCTCGCGCGCGAAACCATCGTTCCGGCCGCCATGCGCCAGTTTTGGCGGCATGGCTATCACGCCACCAGCATGGAGGATTTGATCCTGGCCATCGGGGCCAGCCGGGCGGCCATTTATGAGGAAATCGGCGGCAAGCGGGCTTTGTATCTCGCCTGTTTCCCGGCCTATCAGGCCCACATCGTCTCCCCGGCCTTGCGCGGCCTGGATTCTCCCGGCGCGGGGCTGGAGGCGATCGCCTTCTATTTCGAAACCCAGATCAGCCTGGCGGAATCCCAAGGCCTGCCGGGGCCCGGCTGCCTCGTGGCCAACGCCGCCACCGAAACCGCGCCGCACGATCCGGACGTGGCGGCCTGCGTGCGCGCGCACAATCGGCGCCTGCACAATGCCTTCGAAACGGCTTTGGGCCATGCCTGCCCCGCTTTGCGCCAAGCCGAACGCGCCGATCTCGCGGCCTTCGTGACGCTGACGGCGCAGGGGCTTTGGTCCATGTCACGCAGCGCCGAAAGCGCAAAGCCGCTGCGCACTCATGGACATGTTCTCCTCAACCTGCTGCGCGCAAGGCTCTCATCATGAATGCAATCGTGAAGGCCCACTTCTTCCGCAGCCGCCCAAATGGCTTGCCCATGGCCCTGATGATCAATTTCCTCTGGATCAATGCCTCAGAGGTTTGGCGGTATTTCGTGATCGTCCGGCCCGATTTGCTCGCCGCCTTTGCCGGCCGCCCGGGGATCGCGCCGGTCTCGCCGCTCATCACTTTGTCCTGGGCGGTGTGGGATTGCATCCTGATCCTGGCCGCCGTTGGGTATTATTCCATGCATTTGCGGGCGCGCGGCGAGCATGCCGGCCAGGCTTTGCTGGCAGCCGCCGCCTTTACGGTCACGGTGTTTGGCCTGTTATGGCTCGGCCTCATCAATATGGGGCTGGCCAGCGTGCAAATGGCCGCGAAAGCCCTGCCTTTGGCCTTTATCGAGCAGGCCATCGCTGCTTTGCTCACGCTTTGGGCCCGGCGCTTGGCGGCGCGGCCGGCCCCCGATTGATCGGCGGATTCAGTTCAGGCCTGGACTGGCCGAGGCCAGCAGCAGCGTGGCGCTTTGCGGGCTGCCGCCGGCGCGCAGGGCTTCGATGCGGGCTTTTTCCTCCTTGAAGGCCGCCAGCGCCCTGCCATCGAGGGTGCGGCCGGTGGCCACTTTCAGGGCCACGGGGTTCACATTGCGACCCCGTTGCAGCACTTCATAATGCAGATGCGGCCCGGTGGAGGCCCCGGTTGAGCCGACATAAGCAATCACCTGCCCCTGGCGCACCCGCGTGCCGGCGCGCACGCCTTTGGCAAAGCGCAGCAAATGGCCATAGGCCGTGTCATAGCCATTGGAATGGCCGATGCGCACATAATTGCCATAGCCGCCAAAGCGATTGGCGCGGCGCACCACGCCATCCCCCGCCGCCATCACCGGCGTGCCGGGCGCGGCCGCGAAATCCACGCCCTTGTGCAGCTTGGAATAGCCGAGGATCGGATGGCGGCGCATGCCAAAGCCGGAGGATAGCCGCGCGCCGTTGACTGGGGTTTTCATCAAAAGCCGGCGCGAATTGGTGCCCGCAGCATCGTACCAATCGGGCTTTGCATCCCCCGGGGCCTGGAAGCGGTAATAGGCCTTTTGACCTTTGCGGGTTTTCATCGAGGCAAACAACGTTTCGCCGGTTTTGACGGTTGCGCCATCTTCATCGACAAAGCGCTCAAACACCAATTCGAATTGATCGCCCGGGCGCACTTCGCGCTGGAAATCCACGTCAAACGCGAACACATCGGCCAAAGTGGCCACTTCGCGCTCGGTTGCGCCGGCTTTGATCGCCGATTGGTAGATCGAATCGTCCACGCTGGCGACCAAGCGGGCCACATCCTCCGTCAGGGGCATCAAAAGCTGGCGGGCCGCGAACTGGCCGTCCCGCAGGCGCGAAACGGTGACGCTGGCCCCCGGTTCTGAATGGAAGGCCAGGCCCGCAAGATGCAGATCGCCCGCGCCGGTCGGCTCGAAATAGACCTGAACAGGCGTGCCGGGGCGCATGCGGCGCGGATCGAATAATGGACCAACGCTGGCCATGGCCGGATTGATTTCCTTCCATTGCGCACCAGCCCTGGCCAGCAGCAAGGCCAGGGATTCGCCGCGCGCCACTTGCAGGCGGCGCGGCTGGCGCCCGGCCAAATCCTGGGTGAAAGCGGAATGCTCATCGCGGGCCGATTGCGATTGGGCCCGGCGCAATTGCGCATCACGCGCCAGCGCGGAACGCTGCGCAAAATCAGCCACAACCTGGGAGCCAAGCCAAAAGGTGATGCCAGCACCGATCAGGCAGGCCCCGATCGCCACCCATTTGGCCCCCAGCATTTCCAGCACGCGCACGGTGAATCGAGCCGCCATCAGGCCTTCCAGTCACGTTTCTTGGTAAAACCGATGCGCATTTAGCCTCAATACCCGGCCAGCGGGTATGAAAACTCCGTAAGCAACGGGCCCAACCATAAACCAAAAATGGATAATTCCAGCTTAACCACTTGGCCAAGCTGCCCAGCAAAATCCCTGCCACAATCGGGCAGGTGGTATATGATCCCCTTTCCCGGAATGTGAGTCCAGCCTCCAGCATGCAAGCCAGCGAGCCATCCCCATCTGCCCACAGACACCGCAATGCGTTGGCATTGGGGGCGATCGGGCTTGGCCTCGTTACCATCACCGGCGGGATCTGGGCTTTGCGCCTGCCCTTGGCGCAGGCCGGCTCGGAAGCCTTTTTCCGGCACAACGGCATCCCGGCGAAATTGCGAATTCGGGCTTTGAGCCCGGCCAACATCCTCATCGAGGATGTGCGCCTGGGGCCTCAAGCCGCCCCGGACTTGACGCTGCAACACGTACAATTGAGGCTGCGTTGGCGGGGGTTTTCCCCAAGTCTTGAGCGCGTTCTGGCCATTCAGCCCCGCCTCCATGCGCGCTGGACGGAAAATGGCCTTTCCTATGGCAGTTTGGATCGCCTTCTCCCTCCCCCCG
>CAZAGL010000125.1:0-6652 GCA_964484435.1 uncultured Caulobacteraceae bacterium | reverse complement strand
GCGCCAAGGCTGGCATTTGCGCCGGTGGCCAACACCGCCTCCAAAGCCGCGCCGCGCCGCGCGCCTTCCAGGTGCAAGAGCGTGCCGGCACGGCGAAAGCCCAGCTTCAGGCCGCGCGCCAATTCCTCCCACAGGCCGAGGCTTTCGACCCCCAAATCCAGCGCCCGGGCATGTCCATGATCGGGGGAAAGCAATGCCTCGGACCAGGGGGCCAGCATGCCCGCGGCGGCGGCCGATGCGCGCGGCGCGGCCTGGCTATCGGCCAATAGGCGCACGCGCGCCCCGCGCTCCGCCAGCATGGCCGCGCACATCGAGCCGGCCGCGCCGGCCCCGATGACCAAAACCTCGAGGCCCTCGGCCATCTTGCCTCAGGCCTGCGCCAGCGGCGGCAATTGGGTGATTTCGATCCGCTCTCGCAAGGCCGCAATCAGCTTGGCCGACACGCTGTTCTGCTTGGGGAAGGAGCTGGGCAGCAGCAAGCGCATCCGGCTGGCATCGGGGGCCAGCCATACCACACACATGCCGCCGGCCAGCGCGTTTTCAAGAACTTCCGCCGTGCCGCCCGGTCCTTTCTTGGGGGCCCCATTCCAGACGGCCAGCAGGGCATCCGCATCCTGCAACAAAGCCTCACCAACCGCGGCATAGGGCGCGGCCCCACCAGCGCCGGCGGCAACCAGTGCCTCGCCATCGATGGGGACAACGAGATCCGCCGCTTTGAGCAGGGATTGAAATTCGGTGATGGAGGCCTCATCGGCGAAATCTTGTTCATATCTGGGGATCAAAAAGGGCAAAGGCGATTCCATTCCCCATCCCTTGGCCTTGGCCGCATGCGCGGCGAAACGATCCGCGCCCTCGGCCAGGGCCGAAACCAGGATAAGCGGGGCTTTGATGCCCGCCTCCTTGGCGCTGCTTTCCAGCGCCGCCAGCGCATCCGCGATGAGAGCCCGCAAAGCCGGGCGCGATTCTTCTGGCAATTGATTGAGGCGATGGCCGCTGACGGCCACACGAAAGCCTTTGCGCCTGGGCATATTCATGGCGTCTCCTGTGCAGCGTTCCATTCGGGCAAATCGAAGGCCGGATCGGGCCAATCCTGCTGGACATAAGTCGGCGCGGCTTTGCGCCCGATTTCCAGCAGCAGGGCCATATTCTCGGGATCGCCATGCTCGAGCCGATCCAGATTTTCCAGCGCCTCGGCTTTGATTTCGCGCTGTAGCAATTTCTCGATCGTGCTCAGCGGGGCAATAGCCTTTCCTTTGCCTTTTTGCTTGGTATCGAGTTTCACATCGAGGCGCTGATAACTCAGCAAGGGCTGGCCGGTCATGCAATGGCCGCGCATATCGCCGATCTCGGAATTGATCTCCCAGGGGATCTTTGGCTCGGAGAGGGCTTGCAGCAATTGCACGCCTTGGATTTGCGTATCAAAAATCATCGAGCGCAACGCATCGGCGCCGCGCTCCATCGACATCTTGCCCGCAAATTTGCGCCCATCCGTCTGTGGCCGGCGCAGGCCCGTGCCAATCGAGGCCAGCATCAGCTTGTCCGGCCCCGGCTGCCAGGCAAAGCCATAAGCCGGCACCAGGGCTGTTTGCAGCATTTGCACGCTGGGATTGTTGAAGCCGCCCAGCGCGCCATCGACGAAATAGCCTGTCTGGATCGGCTTCTCCTTGGCATTATAGGCGATGTGGATCTGGACGCCCTTGAAATAGGTGGGGGCAGCGGCGCTGGCCAAAACCAGATCGATCAGGCGGTAATCCTTGTTGGGCACGGTATCGGATAGCCGATCGCGCGGATCAAAATATTTGGCATTGGGGTTATTGGTCAGCACCCAGGCCGCACCCGTATCGATGCGCTTGCAATGCAAAGCCAGGCCCGTTTTCAATTGGCGCGAGCCCAGGGTTTTCTTGTCCAGAACGGGATACAAAGCGCGGCGCAGCGCGGCTTGATCATAGCGATCATTGACAAAGCCATCGCCTTTGGCCTTGCCGAACACCTTGGGGCCCAATCGCAGATACAGATCGATTACCTCCCGCGCCGACATGCCTAAAGCCAAGGCCGTGGCGATAATCGCGCCCGTGGATGTGCCGCCGATCAGATCGAAATAATCGCAGAGCACGAAATGGGGATTGCCCGCCCGCCGGCGCAATTCCGCTTCCAGCACCTCCAGCATGCCGAGCGTCAAAATGCCCTTCACCCCGCCGCCATCCAGCGCCAGCATGCGCTTGGGCCCGGTTCGCGGATCCAGATGCTGTTCCAGCGTGCGCATGAATGCCTCCCTCGCCGATAGGTGTACCTCATCCTTCCAGAAAGTTAAGGCCGTTGGACATCACCCCTCTTGCGTTGGCGCGCCTGGCCGGGCACGAGGGGGCCATGCAAACTTCAGATTTCCCCAGCCCCGAAACGTGCCAAACCATGGCGCAGGTCCGCGCCGGCGTGGACAGCGTGGATCGCGAATTGGTGCGCCTCATCGCCTTGCGTCAAGGCTATATGGCGGCCGCCGCCCGCATCAAAACCGATCGCGCCAGCGTGCGCGATGAGGCCCGCATCGAAGAAGTGCTGGGCCATGTGCAGGCTCAGGCCTGGGAGGCCGGCCTGGATTGGGCCATCGCCGAGCCGGTTTGGCGCACCCTGATCGAGCGCTGCATCGCCTATGAACTGGAAGCCTTTGATCTCAAAACCAGCGGCTTTTGAACCTTCCCGGAAATGGCTGGGGCTCACGGCCCCAGCTTCCAGGGCCCCAGCTTCCAGGGCCCCAGCTTCCAGGCTGCTAAATGATATCGAAATCCACAAGGCCATCATCGAGATCATAGCGCACGCCGATGATGTTCAGCCGGCCTTCGGCGATTGCCTTGGGCAGGATCGGTTCGGCGCTGCGCAATTGCCGCACCATGCGGCGCACATTCTCGCGCACCGTTTCATCGACGATATCGGCCACCGGCTCGATGGGGATGGCCGGCCAGATCGGATCGGTGGCGAAATGGATATGGCCGGGCAAGGGGGTATGATCGCGCTTGGCCTCGATGGCGGCCTTCACCGCCCCGCAGCGCTCATGCCCCATCACGACGATCAAGGGCGCGCCCAATTCGGCCACGGCGTATTCGATCGAGCCGGTCATCACGTCATCGATGGTGTTGCCGGCATCGCGCAGGACGAACACTTCGCCCAGCCCAACGCCGAACACCAGTTCAGGCGCAACGCGGCTATCGGAGCAGGTGACGATCACGGCGATCGGCTTTTGGCCTTTGGCCAATTGTGTCACCCTTTGATGGCTGAGATTTGGCCGATCGGGATGGCCCTTGGCGAAATCGGCATTGCCGGCCTTGAGACGCGCCAGCGCTGCATCGGGCGTGATCGCCGCATCGGCCGCCGGCTTGGGCGGTTTGGGTTTGGCCAGCGCCGAGCCGGGCAACAAAAGCCCGGCCGCGACGGCACCGGCCGCGCCGCTGAGTTGCAGAATCCGACGCCGGTTGTGGGGCTGTGTCATGTTCACTCTCAGGCTCAAGGAGGCTAGCAATCAAGGGGATGAATTATCGCCATGCCTTCCATGCGGGAAATCACGCTGACGTGCTCAAGCATATCGTGCTGGTATCGTGCCTGGGCTACATGACGCGCAAACCCGGCCCGATCAGCTTTCTTGATACGCATGCAGGGTGCGGGCTTTATGATCTCACCGGGGAAGAAGCCCAGCGCAACCCAGAATGGCAGAGCGCGGCCGCCCGCATTTTTGATTGGCCCGATGCGCCGGCGGCTTTGGCACCGTTCCAGCAGGCTTTACGCCAGCTCAATGCGCAGGATTTGCGCGTCTATCCTGGCTCGCCCTGGCTGGCCGCCTGGGCTTTGCGCCCCCAAGACAGCCTCAGCCTGTGCGAATTGCATCCACAAGAATGCATGGCTTTACGCCGCGTGATCTTGCGGGATGGGCAATCCCTGCAACGGCGCGCCGACGTGCATGAACGCGATGGCTATGAGGCCCTGCGCGCGCTGCTGCCTTTGCCGCATAAGCGGGCGCTGATCCTGATCGATCCGCCGTATGAGCACGAGCTGGACGTCTTGCGCACGGTTTCGGCGCTGCGCGCCGCCCGGGTTCGCATGCGCCAAGCGGTATTCATCTGGTGGAGGCCGCTCAAGCAAGCCGCCTTGATTGATGCAGCCGATGGCGAATTAAGCACGGATGATCGGTTTTCGGCTTTGCGCCTTGATTTGATTGTGCGTGGCCAGCCCTCGCTTGGCTTGGGCGGATCCAGCCTGCTGATCGTCAATGCGCCGTTCGCTGTGCACGAAACAGCGCGCAATGTGCTGGCACCGCTAAGCGCACGCCTAGCCCAAGATGGCCAAGCCACATGGCGCGTGACCAAATTGGGGCAATCCTAGGCCCGTTCTCAAAAAGTGTAACGCGGTTTTCGGGACAAGAACGGGTCTGGTGGAGTGAAGCACAAATTCGTAAGGTGCCTGGATCGATCTCCTGGCGAATTTCTGGGCCGTGTGGCGATGTGTGTTGAATTTGACGGTGACGGCGGCTCCCGCAATGCCTAAGAAGCGAAGTGTGAACCCCGGCAATGAGAAGGTCTGTGACGCTCTGGTGCGGGTGTACACTCCGCGCGTGCCTCAAATTCACTTCAAGCACGAGATCATGAGCGCGCTTCACGCAATCTCCAGACAAACGGGATGCGTGATCAGGAATTTCCACTGGCAAACCTACCCTCAAAGTTTTCATTGGATCGAGCTGAACGGGAGCGATGGCCCGTTTTCCTTGTTGATCGAGGAAGGAGCGCCACTCGCTGCGCTTTGCCGCTCGGTGCCGCGTGCGGGAGGGCGGCTTGTCTTTCTCGATGATCCGATCTTCGCCCAGACGGCAGCGAGACTTCTCGCGCCGTTCGGGTTCATGCGTGCGGCCGAGTTGAGGATGGATTTGACCCCAGCGGATCGCGCCTTCGTCGCCAATCTCAGTGATCGGCATGCCAAGGATCTGAAATATTGGAAGCCCGAGACCGTCGGCGACGTCATATTCAACTTTTGGGATTGAGGCCAACTCCGCTTCGCGCCAATTCGCATGGCTATTTGGTCACCACACCAATCGCCTGAACCAGAAATTTGCACCACAATTGGATCGAGCTGCTCGCGAACCTCAAACCCGGGCCAATAGACCATATCGCCGTTTTGTGGCTCGGTCGCGCCAGAAGGCCCGAACGCCCGATGATCAAGGCGCTTTCAGAGCACCATTCTCGCGATTTCGCCATATTGCGCCTTGCGCGCGACGGGTCTGTCCCGCATAAGAGAGGCGTAGCGAGCTTTTAGCGGCCCAAACTGCCTTTGCCTTGGTTCCATGGCATTCTGGATTTTGTGTCTGCTGAGCTTCTCGGCTGCACCCAAGGCTGCGCAGAATTATTGCCCGTGCGGAATTATTTCGCCGGGAGGTGAGTAGAGTTTCATGAGCTTCGACGACGAATTCGACGACGATTCCAAAGACGGTCGGAAAAAAGAGCGCCGCGCACGCGGCAAGAGTGAGCCTGATTTCGGGCCCGAGCCCACCCCGCCAAGCTTTGGCGGCGGCGGCTTTGGGGCCCCACGCGGCGGCGGCGCTGGCGGCGGTGGATTTGGTGGGCCGCGTGCCCCGCGCGCGCCACGTGAAGGTGGGTTTGGCGGCGGTGGCGGGGATCGCCCCTATCGCCCGCGCCCCGAAGGCGGCGGTTATGGCGGCGGCGGTGGTGGCGGGGATCGCCCCTATCGCCCGCGCCCCGAAGGCGGCGGTTATGGCGGCGGCGGTGGCGGGGATCGCCCCTATCGCCCGCGCCCCGAAGGTGGTGGCTATGGCGGCGGCGGTGGCGGGGATCGCCCCTATCGCCCACGCCCCGAAGGTGGTGGCGGCGATCGTGGCCCCCGCGCTCCTCTCGGCGAAGCCCAAATGGGCACGGTGAAATTCTTCAACGCCACCCGCGGCTTTGGCTTTGTGACGCCGGACGGCGGCGGCGCAGATGTGTTCGTGCATGTCAGCGCGGTTGAGCGTGCCGGCCTGCCTCCGCTCACCGAAGGCCAGCGCATCAATTTCCAAACCCTGCCCGATCCAAAGGGCAAGGGCCCCAAGGCCGTGAATCTCAAAATCGTCGAATAAGGGGCTCGGCCATTCGCGCCGGCCCCCTGCCGCCTCATGCCGGCCTATGCTTTCGCCAATGGGTTGGAGAATGCCCCGCGCCGACAAACCCAATTTGCCGCAATTGCTGGATTTGCCGGCCAAGGACCAAGCCAGCGAAAGCCTGGCTTCCGGCATCGGCATCATCCAGGGCTATCTGAAGCAATTGCCCGCCAAGCCCGGCGTGTACAGGATGCTCGCGCGCGATGGCGAGGTGCTCTATGTCGGCAAGGCCCGCAGCCTGCGTGCCCGCGTCGGCCAGTATGCGCAAGGGCGCGCCCACGCCAGCGGCACGCATCGCATGGTATCGCTCACCGCCTCCATGGATTTCATCGTCACCGCGACCGAAACCGAGGCCTTGCTGCTCGAAGCCAATTTGATAAAACGGTTTCGGCCGCGCTTCAATGTGCTGCTGCGGGACGACAAAAGCTTCCCATCCATCGCCATCCGTGAAAACCATGCCTCCCCGGCTTTGCAAAAGCATCGGGGCGCGCGCAGCTTTCCGGGCCGCTTTTTTGGGCCGTTCGC
>CAZAGL010000124.1:0-6686 GCA_964484435.1 uncultured Caulobacteraceae bacterium | reverse complement strand
AGCGCTGCCCTCCGAAGGCAGAGGTCACACGTTCGAATCGTGTCGGGTGCGCCATTCATTAGGTTCGGCCTTTCGGGCCGGGAGGATGCGGGTTCGCAGCTCGCGAAGCACATGGACCACCACGAGCACCCGAGATTTCGTCATGCCGATGAGGACATAGCGATCCTCACCCTAGGCCTCCCGGTCATCGACCAGCTCGATCGCAAATGGATCGCGGAAAACATCGCGCGCGTCTTCGAAGGTGATTCCATGCTTTTTCGCGTTTGCGGCCGCCTTTCCATCATCCCATTCGAACGCATCATCTTTCATGATATTCGGTTTACCCGTAGCCTTTCACGCCGTCCACCCCCTCATGGAACCAGCGCCCTGCGCGGTGCGGTGACGAATTTCACGGGCATCTTCTACAAAACTGTCCTTACGGTTTTGTGCCGCACCCCCGTGACGGCGGAGGATCGGCGGACGTCATGGGCTCAAGCCCACGCTTTTCATGGCCGTGCGCTGCGCGGATCGGCACCATCGGACAAAGCCCGCTCACAGCACGTTGAGCAGATACAGCACCGTCACGGCCAAGCCGGCCACGACCGAACCCAACCAAAAGCTCATCCACTGAAAATGTGCGCGCCGGGCCGGAGCCGGTTCCGGCTTCATGTTGCGGGCCGCCTGCTCCAGCAGGCGCACGGTATTGGGCAGGCGGCGCAGCGCCGACCAGCCGGATGAGGCCTCATCGGCGGCTCGCCGGGCGATGCCTTCGGGGCCCAATTCCCGCTTGACCCAGCGCTCCACGATTGGGCGGGCATCGGCCCACATGTCGTGCTTGGGAAACAGCGCGCGGGCCACGCCCTCCACTTGCACCATGGTTTTTTGCAGCATCACCAATTCGGGGCGCAAATGCATGCCAAACAAATGCGAGACATCGAACAATTGCAGCAACAGGCGGCTCATGGAAACCTGATCGGCGGTTTTACCGAAAATCGGCTCCCCGATGGCCCGCAAGGCCTGGGAAAACTCTTCGATCGTCACCTTCTCGGCGACATAACCGGCCTCATAATGCACTTCGGCGACGCGCCGGTAATCGCGGCGCAAGAAGCCATAGAGGATTTCCGCCAGATAGCGCCGCTCTTTCTTGCCGATGCGGCCCATAATGCCGAAATCGACCACCCACAATTTGCCATCCTTGCCGTAGATGAGGTTGCCCTCATGCATATCGGCGTGGAAAAAGCCGTGATCGAGGGCGGCGGCCAGAAAGCCGCGCGTCACCGCGGTGGCCAAGGCGGCGCGGTCCGCGCCCATGGCCGTGATCCGATCGAGCTGGGTGAGCGGCGCGCCATCGATCCAGGTCAATGTCATGACCTGCTTGGAAGAACGAGACCAATCGATCTCCGGCACGGCCAAAAAGCCATCGCGTATGGCCACTTCTCGAAATTCGGCGGCAGCCCCCGCCTCCAGGCGCAGATCGCATTCGCGCTGCAGGGCATTGGCCACTGTCTCGACGAACTGGACGGGCTCCAGCCGGCGCGTGGAGGGCAGGAAATACTCGATCAGGCCGGCCCCATAGCGCAAGGCGGCCATTTCGCGCATCAGGCGCTTTTCGATGCGCGGGCGCAGGATTTTGACGGCCACCACGCCGCCGCGCGGCAGAATGGCCTGGTGTACCTGGGCCACGCTGGCCGCGGCCATGGGATCGGAAATGGCCCCGAACAGGGTTTCGGTGGCCCCCAATTCGGCATTGATGGTATCGAGGGCACGCTCGCGCGAGAAGGGCGGCAGGCGATCCTTCAGCCGGCCAAGATCATCGGCCGCCGTCACCCCGATGATATCGGGCCGGGTGGCCAGAAACTGGCCGAGCTTGACATAAGCCGGGCCAAGTTTTTCCAGCGCCAAAGCCAGGCGCGCCCCCACCGAGCGCCCCCGGCGGCGGATGGCGAAGGGGCGCAGCACGCCCCCGATAAAGCGCAGCGGCGCGGGCATGCGTTCTTGATACTCGCGCGGCAGCAAGGCGTCATGGCGCAGGAGCGTCAGCCCCATGCGCGAAAGGCGCAGCATATGCCCAAAGGATTCCAACATCAGTACGCCCAGCCCTGGTGCAAAGCCGCCACCCCGCCGCTCAAATTGGCATAGCCGACCCGGCTAAATCCGGCATCACGCAGCATGTGCGCGAACGTTTCCTGATCGGGGAAGCGGCGGATGCTTTCCACGAGATAGCGATAGGCCTCCTCATCGCCAGCCACGAGCTTGCCCATGCCGGGGATGATCCGAAAGCTGAACAGATCATAGATCGGCTCCAAGGCCGGCACGGCCAGCCTCGAAAATTCCAGGCACAGAAAGCGCCCGCCGCGCTTCAGCACCCGGCGCGCTTCGCGCAAGGCCTGCGCAATATCGGTGACATTGCGGATGCCGAAGGCAATCGAATAGGCATCGAGCGTTGCATCCGGCATTGGCAGGGCTTCGGCATCGGCGACCAGCCAGGAGAGCCCATCCTCCCCGCGGCGCAGGCCCGCCGCGATCATTTCGGCATTGATATCGGCCACCAGGATGTGGGCCGGCTCCCCGCCGCGCCTTTGGCGGGCCTTCTCGGCCCGGGCCAATAGCCGGCGCGCCACATCGCCCGTGCCGCCGGCCATATCGAGGAGGATCTCATTGGGTTGGGGGTTCAGCCGATCGGCGGCGATATCCTTCCACACCCGGTGCAGCCCGGCGGACATCACATCATTCATCACATCATAGCGCGACGCGACTTTATTGAACACGCCGCGCACGCGCCCGGCCTTTTCCCTGGCGGGCACATCGGTGAAGCCGAAACTCACGGAATCGGAATTTCGCTGATCTGGAGAGAAGTTAGTGGCCATCGACCCAAGCATAGCGGCACAGCGGCCAAGGGGCTATAGCCGCAAAACCACGATCCACGACAAAGGCAGCCCGCTTTGCCCGAATTACCAGAAGTTGAAACCGTGCGGCGCGGGCTGGCCCCCGCTTTGGTCGGCTCCAGGCTGATCCGCGTGCGCCTGGCGCGCGCCGATTTGCGCTTTCCTTTTCCCGATGGCTTTGCCGAGCGCCTGGAGGGCGCGCTGATACTGGCCCTGGAGCGGCGGGCCAAATTCCTGCTGGCCCATCTCGATAGCGGCGAAACCTGGATCACCCATCTGGGCATGACCGGCCGCTTTTGCCTGAAAACACGAAGCGATGGGCCGCCATTGGGCGAATACTATCATGACCGCCCGCCCGATCCCAAGCATACCCATGTCGAGATGGAAACCGATCGCGGTGCCGCCTTGGCCTATAATGATGCGCGCCGCTTCGGCTTCATGGGCCTCATGGCCAGCCTGGAAATGCCCAGCCATGCCTGGTTCGCCGGCCTGGGGCCAGAGCCCCTGGGCCGGGATTTCCATGCCGAATATCTGCTCAAGGCCTTGGCCGGCCGCGCCCAGGCCATCAAGCCGGCTTTGCTCGATCAGCGCCTCGTCGCTGGCCTTGGCAATATCTATGTGTGCGAGGCGCTGCATCATGCCAGGATTTCGCCGCTGCGCCCCGCCAACGCCATCCCGCTGCCGGCCCTGCGCGCTTTGACCCGGGCCATCAGGGCCGTGCTGGAGGCCGCGATCGCCAAAGGCGGATCGACGCTGCGCGATTACGCCCAGGCGGATGGATCATCCGGGCAATTCCAAGATGCCTTCCGCGTCTATGACCGCGCTGGCGCGCCTTGCCTGCGCCCCAAATGCGCCGGCCAGATTCAGCGCCAGATCCAGGCCGGCCGATCGAGCTTTTTCTGCCCGGCCTGCCAGAAATGAGCGGCCATTGCGGCGCTTTCGCCGCGGCGGAGGGGAGCCCGAAATGGCACCTGGCCGTTGGCATTATTGACAACATAGCGGATTGATGGCATAAATGCCAACGTGAAGGCTGATCTCGTCCATCAAGAAAAGCGCGTGCTGGTGGACGGCTCCATCATCGAAATGGTTATTTGGAAAATCCCAAAGCCGCTATTGGGAAGCGCCCATTTCTACAAATACCGGCTTTATTTTGGCCGAAAGGGCAACAGGATTGTCGGCTTCGATAATGAATACGGGAAGGGCGACCACTGCCATCTCGATGGCGTTGAGAAACCCTATGTCTTCAACTCGGTGGAGGCTTTGGTACGGGATTTCCTTTCCGAGGTGTTTAGGAGGATGCCAGAATGAAGCGTGCCATCATTCAGATTCGGCGCGAACAGGATCCGAAAGCCGCTCTCGAAGATATGGGCGCGCATTTCGTGAAAGCTTGGCACAGCGGGAAAGCGAGCGATCCGGTCGCCATTTTCACGTTCAGTTCGCCCGCGCAGCTTTTTACCGTGCTCAGCCCCAAGCGATGGGAATTGATCGAGCATTTGCAGAAGATCGGCCCTCAAAGCGTGCGCGGCCTTGCGCGCTCGCTTGAAAGGGATGTGAAGCGTGTCCACGAAGACGTGATCGGCTTGATCGGTTGGGGCATCCTTGAGCGCACCGATGCAGGGAAGGTCTGGATCCCCTTTGACGTGATCCATGCAGATTTCGATCTGCGCGCCGTCGCGTGAACACCCCGCTCAAAACGAACCGCTAACTCGCGATGTATTGTGCGCCATTGATGGTGAGGGTTGCGCCCGTCATGAAGCCGGCCTTTTCGCTGGCCAGAAAGCTCACGCAGTGCGCGATCTCTTCGGCCTTGCCGAGGCGGCCCACCGGAATGGTGGAGATGATTTTCTTCAGCGTCTCTTCGGGCACGGCCGCCACCATATCGGTATCGATATAGCCGGGCGCGATGCAATTGACGGTAATGCCCTTGAAGGCATTCTCCTGGGCCAAGGCCTTGGTGAAGCCAATGACGCCGGCCTTGGCCGCCGAGTAATTGACCTGGCCCATTTGGCCCTTTTGCCCGTTGATCGAGGAAATATTGATGATGCGCCCAAAGCTGCGGCTGCGCATGCCATCGATCACCGGGCGCGTCATGTTGAACAGGCTGTCGAGATCGACACGCATCACCTCGCGCCATTGCTCGAAGCTCATTTTGTGGAACATGCCATCGCGGGTGATGCCGGCATTGTTGACCAGGATGTCCACAGGGCCGAGCTGCTGCGCCACTTGGGCCAAGCCGGCTGCGCAGGCCTCATGATCGCCCACATCCCATTTGAAGCAAACGAGGCCGGGCAGGCGCGCTGCCGCCTCTTCGGCCGCCGCGGCATTGCCCGAATAAATCGCCGCCACGGCATAGCCTTTGGCGTGCAACTCTTGCGTGATGGCAAGGCCAATCCCGCGCGTCCCGCCCGTTACCACCGCCACTTGCGCCATGTCTTCCTCCCAGTTTTCGAATTGTGTTAGTGAACCGAGCATAGCGGCAAAGGCGCGCCTGTCGACTAGGGTGTTTGCGAAGGGCCAGACTTTCCCGCACAATCTCACCCGTTCGCGGCCATCACGGCGGGTGAGGGCGCATCCACGGGGGAGGATGAAGGCATGCTCGCGCAATTGGCCGACCTCTTTGATCTCACCAAAGAGAATTTCTTCCTGGAAAATATCAGCTTTCTGGCTACCAGCTTCGGCCTGCTGATCCTGCTCATCTCGTATATCTCTTCGCGGGTAGCGGAAGATCGCCGCCGGGAAGTAGGCACGTATGACAGCCTGGAAACCCAATATGTGGCCTTCCAGCGCTTGGCTTTGCAATATCCCAGGCTGGACGTGGCCGATGCCGCGATCCGGGGCCGCCCCATGGATCTATCGCCCGAGGAAGCAGCCCAACGCGATACGCTCTATATGATCCTGTTTTCCTTGTTCGAGCGGGCCTTTCTCCTTTACCAGCCGGGCCCGTTCGGCGGCTTTTTCGTTGGCCATCGGCGCTGGATGCAATGGAAAAACTGGGAAAGCTATATCCTGCGCTATCTGGAGCGCGATGGCTGCCGCGCCGCCTGGTTCAATCATGAGCCGCCCAGGATCGATGTGCGCCAGGATTTCGATGACGATTTCGAACGCTTCATGATGCGCCTGATGAAAAAGCGCGCGTGGGTGTAACCCAGAAGCGGCCCCGGGGATCGGGCTGGGGCTGATGCGCATACCGCGCGAATAGGCTATATGATCCTCATGCCGGTGGTGTTTCGCGTCGACGGGGCGCGGTTCTTCTTTTATTCTAACGAAGGCAGCCCGCGTGAGCCTGTCCATATCCACGTGCAGCGCGCCGAAGCCCAAGCAAAGTTTTGGCTATTGCCAGAGGTCAAATTAGCGGAAAATGAGGGCTTCAATCGGGGCGAACTCATGGGTTTGACGCGGATCATCCAAAATCGGCGCGCCGCAATAGAAAGGGCATGGCATGAGCATTTCGGCTAAAGCCGCGCATTGTGATGCTGAAACGCTGTGGGTCGACCTCACCGACGGGCGCACGATTGGCGTGCCGTTGGCTTGGTTTCCCCGTTTGCTAAGCGCATCGCCCGAGCAACGCGCCGCAATACGTATCGGCCCCGCCGGCCTCGGGCTGCATTGGGAGGCGCTCGACGAAGATATTTCCATTGCTGGGCTTCTGGCCGGCCGGGGCGATCAGGCGCGCACCGCCGGGGCGTTTGCCGCCGAATAAGTCTGCGCGGCACCGATATTGGCTATCGGCGCTGGAAGCAATGGAAAAGCTGGGAAAGCTCTATCCCGCGCTATCTGGAGCGCGATGGCTGCCGCGCCGCCTGGTTCAATCATGAGCCGCCC
>CAZAGL010000123.1:4563-6733 GCA_964484435.1 uncultured Caulobacteraceae bacterium | reverse complement strand
CCCAGCTTCTGGCGCGCATCCTGGGCGGGGCTGATCGGCTTGGGTTCCATAAGCGCAGCTTCGAGGGCTCGCAGGCCGGCGTCAATTGCCCATATCGCGATTGTGGCCTGGAAGGGCGTCCTTAACCAGAAGGGTTTACGCTTGGCCGGCAAACAGGTAAGGATGCCAGATGGCGCGGATTTTGTTAGCCGAAGATGATGATTCGCTGCGCCGCTTTCTGGCGCTGAACCTCCATCGTGCCGGCCATCAGGTCGATGCATTTGAGGATGGCGAAGGTGCCTGGGAGGCGCTCGATGCCTCCATCTATGATCTGCTGCTCACCGATATCGTCATGCCCGGCCTCGATGGGATCGAGCTGGCGCGCCGCGCCGCCGAGGTGCAGCCCAGCTTGAAAATCGTGTTCATCACCGGCTTTGCCGCGGTGGCCTTGGCCCAATCGAGCGCGGCCCCCAAATCGGCCAAGGTGCTGTCCAAGCCCTTCCATCTGCGTGATCTGGTCAGCGAGCTGGAGCGGATGATCGCGGCCTAGCAGGTTGCTGATGCCTGGCATCGCGTGCGGCCAACCCGGCCGCCGGGAAATCGGTGAACAGCCCATCCAGGCCAAGCGCCAAAGCCTGCTGGATTTCCTGATCCATCGCGCCATGCGCAGCGAGATAATCCGGCGCGCTGGCATCGGTGCCGCGGCGCAGCTCTAGCGGCAAAAAAGCGTTCTCGGCGCGGAAGGTCCAGGCATGGACCTGCAGGCCCAAAGCATGGGCGCGGGCCACCAGATCGGTGGGCGCGAGGCTGGCCCCCGCCGAATCGCGCGGCAAAAGCAGGCTTTTCTGCACGCCGATGCCCGCGGCATATTGCGCGATCAGGCCCAGCCCCTCTTGGCTCAGCATGGTTTCGGGGCGCAGGCCCGCAACATCGGCAGGCCCGGCATCGGCCGCGATCAATTGGATCAAAGGCAAGCGCGTGCGCCGCGCCAAGGCGCGCAGATTGCCCACCTCAAAACTCTGGATAAATACGCGATCCTTGGCGCGTTTCAGGCCCGCTTTGGCCAAGGCCGCCAAGAGCGGCTTTTCCATATCGAGGCCCAAAGCCGCAAAATAGCTGGGATGCTTGGTTTCGGGATAGATTCCCACCTTGCCGGCCTTGGCCAGCGCCAGCACCTCGGCAAAGGTGGGGATCGCCTCTTGGCCGTCATAAGCCGTGTTACCCGGACGCAGCCGGGGCAGGCGCTCGATGGCGCGCAGGGTTTTCAACTCGCTCAGCGTGAAATCCTCGGTGAACCAGCCGGTCACGCTTTGGCCATCCACGATTTTGCTGGCCTTGCGCCCCGCGAATTCGGGATGGGCGGCCACATCGGTGGTCTCGGAGATTTCATTTTCATGGCGCGCCACCAAAACGCCATCGCGCGTCATGACCAGATCCGGCTCGATGAAATCGGCACCCTGGCGAATGGCCAGCCGATAGGCCGCCAGGGTGTGTTCGGGCCGTTCTCCGCTCGCGCCGCGATGGGCGATGATCAAGGCGGGCCGGCTTGGATCGCGCGGGGCAAGCCCCCGAGAGGACGCGCAGCCCCCGATCAGCGCCGCCAAGGCCAAAATCCAAATTTTCATTGCCCATCTTCCTCGGCGTGATCACGCGGCGGATAATCGAGCCAGTCGCCATCGCTGGCCCGCATTTGCCAGCCATCTGCCGCGGCGCGGGCATAGGCCGGCGTCAAGGGAGCCTTGATCGCGCCATCGGGCACGTCGAGCACATAAGTGGGCTGGCACAAGCCCGAAGCATTGGCGTGCAACTGGCGCATGATGTTCTGGCCTTCGCTGATGGGCAGGCGAAAGCGCGCCGTGCCCGGGGCCAAATCGGGATGGTGGAGATAATAGGGCTTGACCCGGGCCTCGACAAAGGCCCGCATCAGGGCTTCCAGCGTTTCAGGATCGGCGTTGACGCCGCGCAGCAGCACGCTCTGGCTGACCACGGGAATGCCGGCATCGACGAGGCGGCCGATGGCTGATCTGGCCTCAATCGTCAGCTCGCGCGGGTGGTTGGCGTGCACGGCCACCCAAGGAACGGCCTCTCCGGCGCGCAAAGCCTGGACGAAGGCCGGGCTGATCCGGCCGGGATCGACGACCGGCACGCGCGTGTGCCAACGCAGCACCTTGACATGGGCGATCGCCCCCAA
>CAZAGL010000123.1:0-4463 GCA_964484435.1 uncultured Caulobacteraceae bacterium | reverse complement strand
CGACCGGCACGCGCGTGTGCCAACGCAGCACCTTGACATGGGCGATCGCCCCCAAGGCCCGACTGACCTCCTCGATGCGCGCGGCGCTGAGCACGAAGGGATCCCCCCCAGAAAGGATGACCTCCCAGATCTCGGGATGGGCCGTGATATAGGCCAAAGCCGCGGCAAAACCTGCACCGCGCAAAGGCGCATCCTGGCCAGGGCCGATCACCTCGCGACGAAAGCAAAAGCGGCAATAGACCGGGCAGGCCGAAACCAGCTTGAGCAGCGCCCGGTCACGATAGCGGTGAATGAGGCCCGGGGCCACCAGGTGGCCGCCATCATCGATGGGGTCGGCGCGCTCTTCGCTGGCGGTGATCAACTCATCACGATGGGGGAAAAACTGCGCGGCAATGGGATCGGCCGGATCCTCCGCATCGATCAGGCCTTCCATGATCGGGGTGATGGCCATGGCATAACGGGCGGCCACGCGCGCAAGAGCATCGTCAGCGAAATCCGACCCGGGTTTCGTTGGGTCCGATGCTCTTAATTTTTGAATCTGCGCATTTTCGGACACAAAACCGTACCCACACTTTTGCTGAAAATGCGCAAGAGCATCATCCAATTCCTGTACCATGGCAGATGGTATCGCCGCCAAAGCCCAAAGTTTCAATGGCGCATCTGACCCGGCTTTGGGCCTTAACCGGCATGCTTGGGCTTTTCCGGCACGCTCAATGTAAAGGTCGAGCCCTTTCCAGGCTCGCTTTCGGCGCTGACCTCCCCGCCCAACTGGGCGGCCAGCTTGCGCGTCAAGGCCAGGCCCAGCCCGGCCCCACCATAACGCCGCGTCAGGGAGACATCGCCCTGCGCGAAGGGCTCGAACACCAGATCGAGCATGTCCTTGGCAATGCCGATGCCGGTATCACGGACGCGGAACAAGATTTTGTTGCCGCCCGCGAGGATTTCCCGCTCAATGATCAGCTCCACCGAGCCGTCATGGGTGAATTTGACGGCATTCCCCAGGAGATTATGCAGGCATTGCTGCAGCTTGGCCTCATTGGAGAGCAAGAGTTCAAGGCCAGGGCTGACCGTCAATTTCAACGCCACCCGGTTGCGCGCCGCCGCCGTCGAGACCAAAACCAGCACGTCGCGCGCCATGGCCGCCACATCCACGGGCGCAAAACTCACGGCATCGAGCGCATCATCGCCAGATAAATCCAATATCTGTGAAACCATGGACAGCAAATTCTTGCCCGATGCTTGGATGCGCGCGCAATCTGAGGCCATCCCTTTTTGATCCATCGCCGATAATTCTTCGGTGATCATTTCCGAATAGCCGATGATTGCATTGAGCGGCGTGCGCAATTCATGGCTCATATTCGTGATGAACTGGGTTTTTACCCGCCCGGCCAGCTCGGCCTGGCGGCGCGCCTCCACTTCGCGCAAATGCAGCATCTGCCCGCGATACACCGCCAGCGCCAGCGCGCCGGTGACGAAGGCCAAAATCGCCGCGTGTTCCACCGCCGCGCCAATCAAGATCTTCGGCCCGGCCAGATAGTCCACATAGGCCCGCGTAATCGCCCCGGGGGCCGCCTCGTTGATCACCCCAATCACCAAAACCGCCCAGCCCAAAACGGCGGCGCTGCCGGCGATGAGGATCTGGCGCAAGTCGAAGCGGACCAATTGAACGCTAAGCAACACAAAGCTGAACACCAGAGCCGGGGTTTTCAAAAGCAATTCCGGCGCGTGCTGGTATCGATCCTGGAAGGACCAGACCAATTGATAGAACAAAAAGAATTCAATGAACGTGGCGATGCCGGCCTCAATTGGCCGCAAAGCCCGCTTGCGCGCGATCCAGCCGCGCAGCAGCGTGATGGCTCCAAACACGCCGATAAACAGCCATACGCCATCCAGGCCTTGGGCCACCAAATCCTTGGGGCGCGGCGATAAGCCATACAAAATCGCGATCAGCGCGCAGACACAGCCATGCGCGGCAAAAATGGCGCGGTCGCCCCAAAGGGTATCGTCCCCGAAGGCCAGCACAGAGCCCCGGCGCAGGAATTTGGCTGAGGACATGCGTATTCCAAGTGGAAATCGGCGCTTGAACGTTTCAAGCCCTGCAAGCTTAGCTCAATCAGGTTAAAAACCACTTGAAAAATTCAGGTGAACACGGCCCGTTTCAGGCTAAGCCCTTGGCAAAGGCGGGCCCATGCGCGCGATCAATTCTTCAAACTCGCGCCAAAACTGCGCGCGCAAACCATCCACTTCCATGAGGATTTCGTGCTTGGCCCCCTCAACCAGCACGTGCACGGCATTGGGCAGCGATTTGGCCACGGCATCATGGCTGTTGTTATCCACCAGGGCTTCCTCGCCCGCGCTCATTACATGAACCGGAATGCGCAGATGGGCCAAGGAGCCGGGCTGCAAAAAGCCCTCGAACGCCTCGGCGGCCGCATCCACCCAGCCCAACGTCACGCCGGCCAGGGCCACCCGCCTGTCCTCCTCGACCAAGGCCTGAGATAAAGCAAAGCGCGTCTTGTCATGCGTGAGTGGATTGCGCTTGAAGCGCTCACGCCGCCAAGTTTTGGCAACGCCTGGCGCAAACCAGCCGCCCAGCCCGATGGATTTGACAAAACGTGCAAACTTGCGCGCCGTGGGAGAAAGACTGGCGATGCCCCACATCGGGGCCGAAAAAATCGCGCCCTCCACCTCGATGCGGCGCGTCTGCATGGCGCGCAAAGCGATGCAGCCGCCCATGGAATGGGCCAGCACGATATGCGGGCGCGCCAAGCGATCGGCCAGGGATTTGAGCGCCATGGCCAAATCATTGACCGGATCATCCATGCTTTCTAAATGCCCTTTCAACGGATTGGGCAATAGACGATCCGATAGCCCCTGCCCGCGCCAATCCATCGTGAAAACGCAAAAGCCGCGCTGCTGCAATTCGCGCAGAACTTCGAAATACTTCTCGATGAATTCCGTGCGGCCATGGCACACGATCACGGTGCCGCGGGGGGGGCACGGTGCGCGAAGGTGCAAAGAGCGCGCGCAGCTTGATGCCGCCGCGCCCCTCGAACCATTCTTCCACGGCCCCATCCGGTTCCGGATTGCCAGGAACGCGGATAAAGGCCATTTTGGGATCAGCCGCGCAGCTTGGCCAGGATGGGCTGCAGCTTCATGGCGATGGACATGTCGCCCAGCACTTTCAGCTTGCCCTGCATGAAGGCCATGGTCGGATCGAGCTTGCCTTGCGACATGCTGAGGAAATCTTCCCAGCCCAATTGCAGCGTGCAATCGGCGGCTTTGTCCTCGTTGGAAACCGTATTGGGCGAAGAGGCCCCATCGATGAAGATGCGGCCCATCGCGCCGAAATCAAATTTCAAGGTCTTGCCGAGGCCGGAATTATCACCGACCGCATTGGCCATCGCTGTCGTAACTTGCTGTAGATCCATGAGCCTATCTCCATGCATGATGCGGGCACATTGCATGCCCGCGAACGGGGCGCAAGCGGGGGAATTACTGCGCGCGCACTTGCTTGCGAAACTTCAATGTCATGCGATCACTCTCGCCAATCGCCCGATACGGGCCGTGATCGAAACGCGGATCGGGCGCGGCACCAAGCGGGGCGCTGGCCAAAACCGGCGGCAATGTCCAGACGCCAAAAGGATGATCCTTTTTGTCCTTGGGATTGGCGTTGATTTCACTGGCCTCCTCAAAGACAAAGCCGGCCTCCAGGGCCAGCGCCTTGACATAGGCCTCCTGGACATAGCCATCCCCCGCTTTCGGATCTTGCAAACCCGAGGCGCGCCCGCGATGCTCTTCGATGCCCAGCACGCCGCCGGGCTTTAGCGCCGCGTAGAACGCCTTGAACGCATCTTCGGCGAAGGATTTGGCCATCAAGGTATGCACATTGCGCATGACGAGGATGAGATCGGCCGAGCCAGGCGGCGCGATTTCCAACTGGCCAGGGCCGATCTCGGTGATCACCACTTTGCCGAACACTTCGGGGCGGGCTTCCAGCCGCTCCATTAAGGCGGCGCGGGTGGCAACGGCCTCAGCCCCATCCGATTGCGGGAATGTGGCGGCATAAAGCGTGCCGCCATTGGCGGCCAGATAGGGCGCGAGAATGCTGGTATACCAGCCGCGCCCAGGATAAATCTCGATCACCGTATGGCCAGGCGCAAGGCCGAAAAAGGTTAAGGTTTCAGCCGGGTGGCGCGCCGCATCGCGATCGGGATCGAGGCGCCAATCGCCAGTCAGGGCCCAGGCCAAACTCCCCTCAGCAGGCAAGGGCGCGCTCAGTTGCTGCGACGCGGGCGTGTTGCCACAGCCAGACAGGCTTAAAGCCAAGCCGGCCATCGCCATGGCCAAAGCCGGGGCCAAGCGACGCAGCGGCCGGCCCATGCCTCAGGACGCCTTGACGAATTTCAGCGTCATGCGATCGCTCTCGCCAATCGCATCATACTTGCTGCGATCAAAAGCGG
>CAZAGL010000122.1:0-6748 GCA_964484435.1 uncultured Caulobacteraceae bacterium | reverse complement strand
CGCGTAGAGCAGCGGAGGCTCGTCACCCCGGCGGGCGACGTACACCACCGTCCGCGCGTCTCCGGGCTCGGGCACGTCGATCACGCGCGGCGCGGGGACACACCCGATCCCCGGCGCGCTCGCCGCGCCCAGGAGCGACGCCAACACCAGCGTCGTCGACCGCCGGGCGCTCCCGAGCTGCGCGCCCCGCGAGGGCTCGGGGCGGGGCCTCATCGCGAGACGAGCGCCCCCTCCGCCTCCAGCATTTCCAAATGCGTGAGGCGCGCAGCGGCCATGGGCCCAGACCGTGCGAATGATACAGAATCCATAGGCAATCTTGCTTTCTACTGGAAGCTGGAAAAGGGATCAAAGCCGCCCGCGGCGACAAACCAAGGATTGGCATAATCGATATCACCGGCCTGGCCGCGTTTGCCATATTGCAAAGCCGCGCCATCGAGCGTGCACACCTTGCCGCCGGCGGCGCGCAGCACCGCATCGCCGGCCGCGGTATCCCATTCCATGGTGCGCGACAAGCGGGGATAGAGATCGGCATTGCCCTCGCTTAGGCGGCAAAATTTCAGGGATGAGCCGGCCGGCAGCAGCGATTTCACCGCGAAGCGGGCGATGAATTCCTCGGTTTCCTTGGAAAGATGCGAGCGGCTGGCGATCACCTCCAGGCCATCGGCCCCTGGGCGGCGCACATGGATATCCTGCCAGCCCATGGCCGCGCCTTCGTGGATGCGCCCGCGCCGTGCGCCCGATTGCGCCGCGCCCGCAAAGATCTGCCCCAAAGCGGGGGCGCTGACCACGCCCATCACCGGCCGGCAGGCTTCGATCAAGGCGATATTGACGGTGAACTCGCCATTGCGGCTCAAAAACTCCCGCGTCCCATCAAGGGGATCGACCAGGAAAAACCGCGCCCCGCAATCGGGCACCTGGCCGGCCGCGGCCGCCTCTTCGGCGATGACCGGGATTTGCGGGAAATGCTGGCGCAGAACGTCGAGGATAATGGCTTCGGCGGCCAAATCGGCATGGGTGACGGCGCTGCCATCGGCCTTTTTGGCCGCCCCGCAATCGGGCGCGGCATAGATCTGGCTGATGGCCTCACCGGCGCGCAAGGCCGCGAGGATCAAGATTTCCAGCATGGCGCAAGGGTTCCGATTGGAGCGATCCGATGGGGTTCATGTGACCCTTGCACGCCCCCGGCGCAAGGCAGGCCTGCATAAGGGCAAATCGCGGGCTTGCCAAATGGCTTCGCGCCTGCTTGTGCCGTGCCATGAAGATTTATCTCGCCGGCCCCGATGTGTTTTTGCCCAATGCCATGCACATGGGCCAGGCCAAAGCCGCCATTTGCGCGCAAATGGGCCTGGAGGCGCTCTATCCCCTCGATGCCGATCTGGAAATCGATTGGGAAACCGCCCCAAAGCCCAGCCAGGCGCAGGCCATTTTTCAATCCAATCTGGCCTTGATGGATCGCGCCGATGCGGTTTTGGCCAATCTCACGCCCTTTCGCGGGCCCAGCGCCGATGCGGGAACGGTTTGGGAAATCGGCTATGCCTTCGGCCGCGGCCTGCCAGTTTTCGGCTATTCGAACTGCGCCGATCCGTTCGCGCAGCGCACGCGCGCCTTCCTCGCGGCAGCACAAGATGGGCTGAGCGTGGAGGATTTTGCCCTGCCCAGCGACAATCTGATGATCCACTTCGCCTTGCAGGCCTATTTCGCCCATGCCTGCGCAGACATCTGGGGCGATCTGCGTAGCTTCGAGCTTGCCGCAGCCCGCGCCGCCGAAACCCTTCGCCAGCCGCTCAGTAGCTGACGGCGGCTTCCAGCGTCTTGGCGTGATCGATCCAGCGCGTCACTTCCTTGGCGGCGGGATTGCGCTTGCACAGCTTTTTGGCGGTGTTGATCTCGACCATTTTGGCGGTGAGATTGTCAGCCTTGCGGGTGCGCAATTCCTTGACGGTATCGACGCCGGCCGCTTCGAGCAATTCGGAGAATTCCTCGCCCACGCCCTTGACGCGCATCAGATCGGCCATGTTGACCCATTTGAGGATTTTCGCCTCCTCGATGCCGGTATCGCCAGCCAGGGTCTTGCGGCCTTTGGCGCTGCCGCCCTTGGCCAGCAAATGCTGCGTATGCGTCAATCCGGCCTTGGCCAGCTTTTCCGCGAATTTGGGGCCAATGCCTTCGATCTTTTCCAGCTTGTAATTGGACACGCTTTTCCTCCGTGCAACTTTCAAGAACCGCCAAGATGCATGAGGCAGCCGAAAAATGCCAGAGGTGGATTGAAAACCCTCAAGCAAAATGAGGCCAGCCACCCACTTTTCGGTAGCTGACACGCGCCCCTCAAGAAAGGAGGCCGCTCCCAGCCCGGCGGATCAATACCGATAATGATCCGGCTTGAACGGGCCTTCGCCGGGCACGCCGATATAATCGGCCTGCGCCTTCGAGAGCTGCGTCAGCTTCACGCCCAGCTTGTCGAGATGCAGCATGGCCACTTTTTCATCCAGCGCTTTAGGCAGGGTATAGACCTTGCGCTCATAGGCCTTGGCATTGGTCCATAACTCGATTTGCGCCAAAGTCTGGTTGGTGAAGGAGGCGCTCATCACAAAGCTGGGATGGCCCGTGGCATTGCCCAGATTGACGAGGCGCCCTTCCGAAAGCACGATGATCTTTTTGCCATCGGGAAATTCCACATGATGGACTTGATCCTTGATCTTGGACCATTTGAAATTGCGCAAACCGGCGATTTGAATTTCCGAATCGAAATGGCCGATATTGGCCACGATGGCATTGTTCTTCATGGCGCGCATGTGATCCACCGTGATCACATCCTTGTTGCCCGTGGCCGTCACGAAGATATCGGCGCTGGCGGCTACATCCTCCAGGGTGCGCACTTCATAGCCTTCCATGGCGGCCTGCAACGCGCAGATCGGATCGATCTCGGTGACCACCACGCGCGCGCCGCCATTGCGCAGGCTGGCCGCAGAGCCCTTGCCGACATCGCCATAGCCGCACACCACGGCCACCTTGCCGGCCAGCATGACATCGGTGCCGCGGCGGATGGCATCGACCAGGCTTTCGCGGCAGCCATAGAGGTTATCGAACTTGGATTTCGTCACGCTGTCATTGACATTGATGGCCGGGAAGGGCAGCTCGCCGCGCTGCGCCATCTGATAAAGCCGGTGCACGCCCGTGGTGGTTTCTTCCGATACGCCCTTTATGGCATCGCGAATGGCGGTGTAAAAACCGGGCTTTTCCTTGAGATAGCGCTTCATGACGGTGTAGAGCGCCTCCTCTTCCTCATTTTGTGGGGAATTGAGCAGGCTGGGATCGTGTTCCGCCTTGGGGCCGAGCACGCACAACAAGGTGGCATCGCCGCCATCATCGAGGATCAGATTGGGATAGCCCCCATCGCTCCATTCGAAAATGCGGTGGGCATATTCCCAGTATTCGATCAGGCTTTCGCCCTTGTAGGCGAAGACGGGCGTGCCGCGCGCGGCCACGGCGGCGGCGGCGTGATCCTGCGTCGAGAAAATATTGCACGAGGCCCAGCGCACATCCGCGCCCAGGGCCTGCAGCGTCTCGATCAGCACCGCGGTTTGGATCGTCATGTGCAAGGAGCCGGCGATGCGCGCGCCCTTGAGGATTTGGCGTGGGCCATACTCGGCGCGCGTGGCCATCAGCCCGGGCATTTCGGTTTCGGCGATTTCGATCTCGGCGCGGCCAAACTCGGCGAGGCTGATATCTTTGACGAGGAAATCGGGGGAAATGGGCATGGTGGCTCCTGTGTTGCTGGGCGTTTAGCAGACCAGGAATTGCCCGGCAATAAAGATATAAGGAAATGTTTATATGCTGTGATCCGTCTGGGGCCTGGACCAATGCAACTTGCCCGCCACCACCGCCCCAGCCAAGCTGGCGGCCACAAGATTCCATAGCACGATGGAAGGCGCGCCGCGCATCAGGCCATAGCCGGCCCACAGCAAAGCGCCCGATAGCACCATGACATAGGTGAGCAAGGAAACATCCGCCACCCGCTTTTCCTTGAGGATTTTCAAAGCTTGCGGCGCGAAGGCCAAGGCCCCGATGGCCCCGGCCACCAGCCCCAGGCCCTCGGCGGGATCGATGATCATGCTCAATCTTCCTCTCCAAATTTGTTGGCGATCAACTGCACCACGGCCGCGACGGCCTCTTGCGCATCTTCCCCCTCGGCGATGATTTCCACCTCGCAGCCGATCCCGGCCCCCAACATCATCAAATCCATCAGGGACGTGGCATCGACCGTCTCGTCCTCCCGGCGCACCCACATGGCGCACCCAAAACGCAGCGCCGTCTCGGCCAGCTTGCGCGAGGCGCGCGCGTGCAGCCCCTTTTGGTTGACGATCATGGTGGCCTGAGCAATCCGCTCTGTCATGGATCGCTCGCCAGCTCCACCGAGGCCACGCGGATATAATGGCGCCCGGCATCGGCGGCCGCGGCGGCGGCCTGCGCCAAGGTATTGGGCCCGCGCAATTCGCCCAATTTGACCAGCATGGGCAGATTGACGCCGGCGATCACATCACAATGCGCGTGCGGCATCACCGATATGGCCAGATTGGCCGGCGTGCCCCCGAACAGATCGGTGAGGATCACCACCCCGGCCCCATCATCCACGGCGCGCACCAGCGCCAGGATGTCTTCGCGGCGCTTTTCCATGTCATCATCCGGGCCGATGGCCAATCCGCGCATATGCGGCAAAGCGCCCAGCACATGCTCGGCGGCGGCGATAAAGGCCTGCGCCAATTGCCCATGTGTGACCACCACGACACCGATCATGCCCCGGCCTCCAGCCCGTAATCCCCCGAAATGCGTGATTGCCTCATTCTTGCCCCCATGCCTCCGCGCGCGCCCACGGCGCCAAGGGCAGTTCCACCACGAATCGCGCCCCACCGCCAATCCGGTTTTCAGCCCAGATCCGCCCCTTATGGGCCAACACGATTTGCCGCGCGATGGAAAGCCCCAGCCCCGAATTTCCCCCAAAAGCGGCACCGCGCGGGCGCTGGGTATAAAAGCGCTCGAAGATCGTTTCGAGGTTTTCCACCGGAATCCCCGGGCCATTATCTTCGATCTCGGCCCGCACGATCTGCTGTTCGCGCGGGCCCTCGCAGTGCAGGCGCAGCCCCACAATGCCCTCGGGCGGGCTGAAAGAGCGCGCATTATCGATCAGATTGCGAAACACCTGGCCCAAGGGCCCCTCCTGGCCCGAGACCCAGATGGGAAGATCGGCATCGCCCAAAAACTGCACCAGCACGCCGCCATTGCGGGTGGCCTCATAGGTTTGCGCCAATTCCGCCAACAGGCGCGATAGATCCAGCCATTGCGTATCGCCTTTGGCGGTTTCGGCCTCCAGGCGCGAGGCACGGGCGATATCGGAAATCAGCCGATCGAGGCGCCCGACATCGGCGGCGATAATGCCCAGCAGTTTTTCCCGCGCGGCCGGCTCTTCGACTGCGCGCGCGGTTTCCACGGCGCTGCGGATCGAGGTGAGCGGGTTTTTCAACTCATGGGCCACATCGGCCGCGAAGCTCGAATTGGCGTCGATCCGCTCGGCCAGGGCGTTGGTGAGGCGCTCCAGGGCCTGGGCCAGATGGCCGATCTCATCACGACGGCGGGCGATCTCCGGCGTGGAAAGACGCACCCCGCCCGAAGCACGCAGCCGATCGGCCGCCTCGGCCAGGCGGCGCAAGGGCCGCGCAATGAGCACGGCCAGCAGGCTCGATGACAGCCAGATGAGCAAGCCCGCCCCCAAAATGAAGGGCAATCTGGCTTGGCGCTCTTGCGCGAGAAGGGTTTCGACATCGTCGGATTCCACCGTCAGCACGGCCAGCACGGCCTGCACCCGCTGAACCGGCAACGACACGCTGACGACGCGCGCCCCATCGGGGCCGGCGCGCAGGCCCGAACTGGCTTCGCCCGCCGCCGCCTGGCGCACTTCTTCGGCCAGGCTGCGAACCGGCCAGGCGCTGAGCGGCGGGATGCGAATCCAGGGCTTGCGCGCGTCCACGGCGGGCAGCTCGCGCTGATTGACGCGCTCACCGATCAGGGCGGAATCCACGATCACCCGCTGATCCGGGGCAAACAGCCGCACCCGCACCGAACCGGCCAGGCGCAAACGCTGCAACAAGGCCAAGGCGCGCGGCTCCAGCAGGATAGGGCGCGGCTCCCCCAAGGTGGCGGTATCAGCCAGGGCATCGGCGATCAATTCGCCCTGGGTGCGCAGGCTCTCGATCTTGGCCGCAACCAGTTGGGCCCGCAATTCCGAAAGCGCCAGCACCCCGATGGCCAAAATCGCGAAGGCCGCGAAATTGGAAATGAAGATCAGTCGCGCGATGCGCGAGCCAAAAACCCTGCGCCCGGGCCTAAATCTCGTTATAACGGTATCCAACGCCATAGAGCGTTTCGATGGCGTCAAATTCGCCATCGACTTCGCGGAACTTTTTGCGAAGCCGCTTGATGTGGCTGTCGATGGTTCTGTCGTCGACATAGACTTGATCGTCATAGGCCGCGTCCATCAGTTGATCCCGGCTTTTTACATAGCCTGGGCGCTGGGCCAGCGCCTGCAAAATCAGAAACTCCGTCACGGTCAACCGCACCGGATCGCCCTTCCAGGTGCAGGCATGGCGGTTCGGGTCAAGCGACAACTCGCCCCGGGCCATGGATTTTTTATCCCCCGGCTCGGGCGCGGCCCCCGGGGCCCGCACCCGGCGCAGCACCGCCTTGACCCGCTCGG
>CAZAGL010000121.1:0-6764 GCA_964484435.1 uncultured Caulobacteraceae bacterium | reverse complement strand
CACTTCGGCGCGCGCGGCGTGCTCGCGGTGGGAGGGCATGGCATTGGCCGTGAGCATGGCCATGGGCGTGCGCCGGCGCTTTTGCGCGCGTTCCATCTCCCGGATCTGCATGGCGGCGGAAAGCCCATCCAAAACCGGCATTTGCATATCCATGAGGATGAGATCGAATTGGCCGCAGCGGAAGGCCTCCACCGCTTCGGCCCCGTTTTCGGCCATGGTCAGGGCAATGCCCAATGGGCCCAGCACCAATTCTACCACGCGCCGGTTCACGGGGTGATCCTCCGCGAGCAGGACGCGCAGATGCTGAAATTGCGTGCTGGCTTGTTCCTCGACCGGCGGGGGCGGTTCGGCCGTTCCGGCATTGAAGCGGTCATAATCGGCAAGGCTTAACGTGCGCCGCGTCGGCATCTTCACCATGAAGCACGAGCCCTGGCCCGGCACCGATCGGGCGCTGATCCGGCCGCCCATGGCCTCGGTGATCGCCCGGCAGATGGCCAGCCCCAGGCCCGTGCCGCCAAAGCGCCGGGTGATCGAATTATCGGCCTGGCTGAAGCGATCGAACAGCGATTCCGCCGTCGCGGAATCGAAGCCGATGCCCGTATCCTCCACCTCGATGCCCAGCCAGATTTGCTCGGCCTGGCTTTCTTCCAGGCTCACGCGCACGTCGATATGGCCGCTTTCGGTGAATTTCGCGGCATTGGACACCAGATTGTTGACCACCTGGCGCAGCCGCAGCGGATCGCCTTGCACCAGCCCGCGCGCATTCTCGCCAAAGCGGATGTTCAAGGCCAGGCCCTTTTGCTCGCAGCGCGCGCGCACCAGATTGGCGGTGTTTTCGATTTCCACGCGCAAATCATAGGCGGAATCTTCGAGCGAAAGCTGGCCGGCCTCGATCTTGGAGAGATCGAGCACATCATTGAGCAGGCGCTCCAGCGCCGCACCCGAGCATTGGATCAGCCGCACCATCTCGCTTTGGGCCTCGCTGAGGCTGGTCGCGGCCAGCGCGCCGGTCAGGCCGATCACCCCGTTCAGCGGGGTGCGGATTTCATGGCTCATATTGGCGATGAATTCGCTTTTGGCGCGATTGGCCGCCTCGGCGGCCCCGGCCAGGCCCTCCAGGCGGGCCTCTTGGCGCACGCGCGCGGTGATTTCGGCCAGAAAGCCGAACCAGTATTGCGGCTTGCCATCCGGCCCGCGCCGCATTTCCGCGACGGAGCGAAACCAGCGATCCGGCCCGGCTTCGGGCGGGGCGCGGTGGTTGATCTCCACCGGCGGGCCGCCGGCCAGATGATCGCGCATGGCGGCTTGTACCCGATCGATATCCTCGGGATGAACGAAATCGAGAAAGCTGAATTTCGCCTCTTCGGGTTCCCAGCCCAAAAAATCGCGCAGGCCATCTACGAAGCGCAGCTTGCGGCTGGCGATATCGTATTGCCAGGTCGCGCAATGGGCCAGCCGCAGCGACAGCGCCACCAATTCTTCGCGCTCGCGCAGATCCATGAAGGCCAATTGCTGGGCCGTGACATCCAGGAAGGTCGCCACCGAGCCGACGTTTCGAGACTCGACCTGGCGGGCCCCAACGCGGATCCAATTGACGACCTGTCCGCGATCTTCCACGCCCATCAGCACATTATCAAGGCTGGCCCCTTGGCGCAGCGCCTGGACGGAGGGCAGCTCGTCATTGGCCAGCGGCGTGCCATCTTCGCGCAGCAGGCACCGGTGCGAGCGCAGCTCGGGCTGGGCGATCAGCGTATCGCGCGCCACGGCCAGCAAATTGGCCGCCGCCGGGTTGGAATAGCACACCCCCCCCGTGCGTGAGCGCATCAGCACGCCAAACGGCAAAACCTCCAGCGCCGCCAGCACGCTTTCCAGATCGATCCCGGGAAACCGCTTGGCGCGGCTTTTGGTGGCCAGGCCCGCCCATAACTGGGCCGGGTGATCCACGACGCTGACCGCCCCCCAGCAGCTCACGCGGCCCCAGGCCGTGGCGGATACGCCCGGCGGATGCAGGCTTTCTGGCGGCATGCCGGGATCGGCGGATCGGCGCGCAGTGCGCTTGGGCACCAAGCGGGCCGGTGCATCCAGGCCGCAGGCCAAAGCCAAAGCCGGGCTGGCATAAACCGCCTCCCAGCCACCCGGCACGGATTCCCGCACCAATAGAATGCGCCCAGCGGGCAAGGCATCATAGGCCGCGCACAACTCGCCAAACCGCATCTTGTCCCGGCCTCCTTTGCTCATCATAGGGGCCGGCGATTGGAAAACCGTTAAGGTGAAGAGAATCTCTGCCAGGGCTTGTGAGTAACGATCACTATGCGCGCATCAATTCCCGGGCGATGATCACGCGCATGATCTCGTTGGTGCCTTCGAGGATCTGGTTGACGCGCACATCGCGCACGATGCGTTCCACCTCGTAATCCTTCAAATAGCCATATCCGCCATGGATTTGCAGCGCCTCATTGGCCACGCGGAAGCCGGCATCGGTGACAAAGCGCTTGGCCATGGCGCAGAATTTTGTGGCCTCGGAATCCTTGGCATCCAGCCGGCGCGCCGCTTCATAAAGGAAGAGCCGCGCGGCTTCCAGATCGGTGGCCATGTCGGCGAGCTTGAATTGGGTGGCCTGGAAATCGCCGATCGCCTTGCCGAAGGCTTGGCGCTCGCGGCTATAGCGCATGGCGCGCTCAAAGGCCTCGCTGGCCCCGCCCAGAGAGGTGGCAGCGATGTTGAGGCGCCCGCCATCCAGGCCCTGCATGGCAATCTTGAAGCCATAGCCTTCTTCGCGCAGGCGATTTTCCACGGGCACTTGGCAATCCTCGAACAGGATTTGCGCTGTCGGCTGGGCGTTCCAGCCCATTTTCTTTTCCTGCGCGCCAAAGGAAAGACCCGGGCTGCCCTTTTCGATGACCAAAGTGGAAATGCCCTTGGGCCCATCTTCACCGGTGCGCACCATGCAGACGTAAAGATCGCTTTCCGGTGCGCCCGAAATGAAGGCCTTGGCCCCATTGAGCCGGTAATGCGCATTGCCATCGGGGATGGCCCGCGTGCGCAGGGCCGCGGCATCGGAGCCGGAATTGGGCTCAGTCAGGCAATAGGAGGCGATCAGCTCCATGCGCGTCAGCCTGGGCAGCCAGCGCTGGCGCTGTTCTTGGCTGCCGAAACGATCGATCATCCAGGAAGCCATATTGTGGATGGAGAGGAATGCGGCGGTGGTCACGTCCCCCTTGGCCAATTCCTCGAAGACCAAGGCCGCATCGAGCCGCGTGAGGCCCGAGCCGCCCATATCCTCGCCGACATAAATCCCGGCAAAGCCCAGTTCGGCGGCGCGGCGCAGCACGTCCTTGGGGAAGATCTTCTCTTCGTCCCAGCTTCGGGCATGGGGCCGCAATTCCTTGGCCGCGAAGGCGCGGGCCGTATCCTGGACCAAGCGGGATTGTTCGGTGAGATCAGATGGCATGGGCGCACCCCGTCAGGCAAAGCGGCGTTATAGCCGAGTGCGCGCCAAAAACCACGGGGCTTACCAGCGCAGCTTGCGCCGCAACGAAAAGCGCAGCCAGATCGCCCCCGCGTTGAGCAGCAAGGTGATGACCAACAACACCAGCCCCGCCGCGGCCGCATTGGCGCGGAAGGCCGGATTGGGCCGCGATGTCCAATTGAACATCTGGATGGGCAGGACCGAAAAGCTCTCGCCCAGCCACGAGGCGGGATTCCAGCTGGCGGCCGCCCCGGCAAGGCCAAGGCTGGTGCGCACCTGGCTGCCGGCGGGGAGATCATTGGGCCCCGGCGCGATGACGCGCTCTTGCCCGTCCGGCAAGATGGCCGTGCCGCCGCGCGCGATATCGACGCGCACGGTTTGCCCCGGGTTTTGCAATTGCCCCTGCGCGTCATATTGCCCGATCTGCAGATATTGCGGCTCGTGCGGCAGGGAGATCGGCAAGAATGCTACGAAGCTCAGGGCCCCGATGGTGATCAGCGGGGCGGTTTCGCCGATGGCACGCGACAGGCCGATAATGATCCCGGTGACGATGCCGGGCATGGCCGCCGGCAACACATGATCGCTGGTGGCCTGCCATTTGGTCGCGCCCAGGGCCAAAGCGGCATCGCGGATCTGCGCGGGCGTGGAGCGCAGCGCTTCGCGGGTGGCCACGATGATGATGGGCAGAATCAACAAGGCCAGGGTCATGCCCGCCGTGGCAATGCTGCGCCCCAGATGCAGCTGATAAACGAACAGGCCCAGCGCCAACAGCCCGTAGATGATCGAGGGCACCCCAGCCAGATTGTTGACCGCGATCTCGATCAGATCCTTCAGGATCGACTTGGGCGCGTATTCCTCCAAATAGATGGCCGCGGCGATGCCCAGGGGGATGGCGATCACGGCCGTGGTCAGCATGACGAGCAACGAGCCGATCAGCGCCGCGATCAGGCCGGCGGCCTGTGGCTTGCGCGAGGGAAAGCTGGTCAGGAAATCCCAGCTCAAGCGGCCCGCGCCATCGCGCAGCAAAACCACCAGCACGGCCAGCAGCACGATCAGGCCCAAGGCGGTTGCCAAAATCCCCCAGATCACGAAGGCCGAGGAGGCGGCCTCGCGCCGGCGCAAGCGCGCGCTTGGCTCCAGGCCGCGGGCGGGCGAATCCATCAATAGGCCTCCCGGTAGCGGCGTTGCATCCAGAACGCCAGCAGATTGAAAATCAGCGTGATCACCAAAAGCGCCAGCCCGGCGGCGAAAATGCTTTGATAGCCGATGGAGCCGTGCGGCAAATCCCCCAGCGCCACTTGGGCGATGAAGGCCGTGATGGTGGCGGCCGGCTCGCGCGGGTCCAGGGTGATATGGGGCTGCTGGCCCGCCGCGATGGCCACGACCATGGTTTCGCCCACGGCACGCGAAATGCCCAGCACGAAGGCCCCAGCAATGCCGGAGGCCGCGGCCGGGGCCACCACGGTCAAGGCGGTCTCCAGCCGCGTGGCCCCTAGGGCCAAGGCCCCATCGCGCAGCGCGCCGGGCACGGCCCGCATCGCATCTTCGGACAGCGAGGTGATATAGGGGATGATCATCACCCCGATGACCAGCCCCGCAGACAGCGTATTAAAGCCGGGCAAACCTGGGATGAAGCTTTGCAGCAAAGGTGTGACGAACAACAAAGCGAAATAGCCGTAGATCACGGTCGGTACGCCGGCCAGCAGCTCCAGGATCGGCTTGATGATTTCGCGCGCCCGGGCACCGGCGAATTCGGAGAGATAAACCGCGGCCAAAAATCCGAGCGGCCCGGCCAGCGCCAGCGCCACCAAAGTGGTTAACAGCGTGCCGCACAGCAAAGGCGCGATGCCATAGCTGGGATTGGCGAACAAAGGCGTCCAGCGGGTTTGCGTGAGAAAGCGATCCAGCCCCACATGCTGGAAGAAACTGATCGATTCCCCGATCAGGATCCAAAAAATGCTGATGGTGATGCCCACAGCCGTGAGCGCCGACAGCAGCAAGCCTGCCTCGATCAGGCGCTCCAGCGGGCGGGCGCGCCGCACGCGGAAATCCCGGCGCGGGCGCGCGGGCACATCCATTGGCTGGGAAATCTGCTGCAAGGCCCACTCCCGGGTGCGTTTTTTGGCGCGCCATGACCCATTTCACCTCCGCGCGTAGCGGCAAAGTGTGACGGCTGTGTAACGGTGTCGATTTCATGGGCATGGGCCGCAAGAAAGTCTTTACACGTCTGGCCCATATCCGTATGTGTACTGCTCCGGCGGACCTGGAAACAGCGTCCACTAACGCGCCCCCTCGGCCCAGGCCACACGGGGGACCGACCCTGAAACCATCCAGGGCACGGCCTCCCGGCGTAAGCTCCCGTCTTCGGACGGCGAAGGGTGCGGACCTGACATTTAGCATGTCCGACTAACGCCGGCCTGGGTTTTGTTACGTTGCGGTATTTGGGGTTTGACCCGCGCAACGCCGAGATTGGGGAGTGCGTGATGGACCATGTCCAATCGCCCCTTGACTTGGTCGGCACGAACGCACCGGAAGGTCCGGTTGCGATCGCGCGCCCACACCGGGTCGAGGCGGCGGGAAAGTGGTTTTTGGACCATTTTCCCGGTCAAGTTTTCTATGCGGCGAAGGCCAATCCCAGCCCTTGGGTGCTCGATGCGCTCTGGCGGGCGGGGGTGCGCGGCTTTGATGTCGCCTCCGAATCGGAAGTGCGGCTCATCGCCGAGCGCTTCGGCCCCGAAGCCAAAATGGCCTTCATGCATCCGGTGAAAAGCCGGCGGGCCATTTCGCGCGCCTATTTCGATCATGGCGTGCGCACCTTCGTGCTCGATACGGCCGAGGAATTGGAAAAAATCCTAAGCGAAACGGGCCAGGCCCGCGATCTCAGCCTGATCGTGCGCCTGGCGGTCTCCAATGAGGGATCGTCTTTGCCGCTGGCCGCCAAATTCGGCATCGATCCCTTGGCCGCACCCGATCTGCTGCGCCGCGCTCGGGCCGCGACCGAAGAATTGATGGGTGTTTCCTTCCATGTCGGTTCGCAATGCATGCGCCCGGGTGCGTATCGCCAGGCCATGCTGGATGCCAATCGGGCCATCGTGCGCGCGGGCGTTGTGGTGGATGTGGTCGATGTGGGGGGCGGCTTTCCGGCCATCTATCCTGGCATGCGCCCGCCGGCTCTGCGCGAATACATGCAGGTGATCGGCACCACGTTCGAGGACATGTTCGTGGCCCAAAACGCCCAGCTCTGGGCCGAGCCGGGCCGCGCCTTGGTCGCGGAGGCGGGCTCCATCGTCGTGCG